>DDAT01000047.1:0-40132 GCA_002332985.1 Acinetobacter lwoffii
CACCCCAAAGCGTAACAGCGGTAGATTTGGCGACTGCAGCGATTGACACGGCAGCACGTGCGACGATTGTCGGCAATGTGGTTGCAAAAACCATTAACGCTTGTGTAGCTGAAGCTGTAAACTAAGCCAAGATTAAATTGAAATAGGCTGACTGGTTCAGCCTATTTTTTATGGAAAAATAGACATGAAGATTGCTGGTGTAGATGAAGCAGGGCGTGGGCCATTAGTGGGTTCGGTGGTCGCTGCGGCAGTTATTTTGGATCCGAACAACCCGATTGAGGGTTTAAATGATTCTAAAAAACTCACTGAAAAGAAGCGTGAAAAACTTTTTATCGAGATTCAGGAAAAAGCGCTGGCATGGGCCATTGCTGAGGCTTCTGCGGCAGAGATTGATGAACATAATATTTTGCAAGCTTCTTTGCTGGCCATGCGTCGTGCTGTAGAAGCTTTGCCAGTTCAACCAGAGCATGTACTAGTCGATGGCAATAAAGTACCTCAGGGCCTTTGCATGAGCTGTGATGCCGTGGTGGGTGGTGATGCGCTACATGCTGAAATTTCAGCAGCCAGTATTCTGGCGAAAGTAACCCGTGATCATCAGATGATTGAAATGGACCAGAAGCATCCGCAATTTGGCTTTGCCAAGCACAAGGGTTATCCGACCAAGGCACATTTTGAAGCGATTGCCTTACATGGCGTGATTGATGAACATCGTCGCAGTTTTGGGCCGGTGAAAAAAGTGATTGCAGCATTACAGCAGGATGTAGAGCTTTAAGTTTTATTTAAAGTATCTAAGTATTTAATATTTTTATATAAAATTCAGACAAATTTAAAGCGGCTCAAAAGCCGCTTTATTCTTCGCACAAAAATTAACGGTTAAAGTTATTTTGTGTCTGGCTATCGTCTTCATAAGAAGGTTGGTAATCTTGATCGATATGTTGAAGATGTTCATGCATTGCACGTTCATGCTGGATACGCTGGTAAATCTCTTCACGGTGCACAGAGACTTCTTTCGGAGCATTTACCCCGATACGAACCTGGTTACCTTTTACACCAAGCACAGTCACACTGACTTGATCACCAATCATTAAAGTTTCCCCGACGCGTCGAGTCAGAATCAGCATGTTTTTCTCCTTGCAAAATGCAAAACCTGCAATCTATTGAATGTAAAACAAAAAGCACAACCAAAAATTACAAAATAAGATCTGGATAGAAATTCTGTCATCTGGGTGAAAGATTTTAATCTATCTCAGCTGGTTAAAAATCCTCAGGCTTAATATAACAGAGCCACTATAAAAAAAACTATAGTGGCTCTGCATTTTTGTAGACTTTTATAAAATACTGTCAAACAATGACAATATTCTATCTTAACGCTTAAGCACGTGCGCTAGATTCGCCTTGTTCACGGTCTAAACCGAATGCGGTATGCAATGAACGAACCGCAAGTTCAAGATAATTTTCTTCAATGATCACAGAAATCTTGATTTCAGACGTCGAGATCATCAGGATGTTAATACCTTCATCTGCCAATGCTGTAAACATTTTGCTCGCTACACCGGCATGTGAACGCATACCGACACCTACGATCGATACTTTTACGATATCTGAACGGGTCGCAACTTCACGTGCACCAATTTCTTGAGCAGTTGCTTCAAGAATAGCTTTGGCTTTATTTAATTCGCCACGGTTCACAGTAAAAGTGAAATCAGTTGTACCATCTTCTTCAACGTTCTGGATAATCATATCCACTTCAACATTGGCATCACCAATCGGGCACAAAATTTTAGAAGCAATACCCGGTTCGTCAGGCACGCCTAAAATAGTTAATTTTGCTTCGTCACGGTTAAATGCGATACCGGAGATAATTGGCTGTTCCATGTTGTCTTCCAATTCAGTCGTAATAAGTGTACCAACGTTTTGCTTAAACTCTTCGTCGAATGCGCCATCGTTGTCATTGTCGAAGCTTGATAATACGCGTAAAGGCACTTGGTATTTGCCAGCAAATTCAACTGAACGAATTTGCAGAACTTTCGAACCGAGTGACGCCATCTCAAGCATTTCTTCAAATGAAATACGATCAACTTTTTTTGCTTTTGGTGCAACACGTGGATCAGTGGTATATACACCGTCAACGTCGGTATAAATCTGGCATTCATCTGCTTTGAGTGCGGCAGCAATTGCAACACCTGAAGTATCAGAACCGCCACGCCCTAAAGTGGTGGTATTGCCATGTTCATCAAAACCCTGGAACCCGGCAACGACAAGTACGCGGCCTGCATCCAGATTTGAGTTCAGGACTTCAGTATCAATGGATTCGATACGTGCCTTATTGAATGAGCTGTCGGTTTTCATGCCAACCTGGCGACCTGTTAGTGATTTTGCTTCAACTCCAATTGAGTTCAGCGCCATTGCTAACATAGAAATCGTAACCTGTTCACCCGTAGATACCATTTGGTCTAGTTCACGTGGGTCAGGGGTTTCGGTAATGGCCTTCGCTAAAGCAAGTAGACGATTGGTTTCGCCACTCATTGCTGATACCACTACCACTACCTTGTGGCCGTGGTCATGCCAGCGCTTTACACGACGAGCAACATTTAAAATGCGCTCGGGAGTACCCATAGAGGTGCCGCCATATTTTTGAACGATTAATGCCATAGTTGTTCCATATAAGCCATGACCCTGATGTACCTATCAGGGTCAGTTACACAAAATTGAAGTTTTATTTTGCTGCAAGCCAGGCAGTTAAATCTGCCATCACTGGAGCAAACTTCTCGTTAAGTGGCGCGCCACCTTGTGCCAAGTCAGGTTTACCACCACCTTTACCACCTAGCTCAGTCGCTAAATGTTTGATGATGTCACCTGCTTTAATAGAAGCAGTAAAGTCTTTTGCCACAGATGCGATCAAGCTCACCTTGTCACCCTCTACACCTGCAAGAACAATCACTGCATTGTCTAATTTTGATTTCACACCGTCGTGCAGATTGCGAAGTGCTTTCGCATCCATGTTTTCAACAGTTGTAATCAATGTTGCACGACCTGCAATGCTTTGAACTTGGCTTAGAAGTTCACCAGCTTGCAGGCTAGCAAGTTTTTGATTGAGTTGTTCGATCTGTTTCTGCAAGCTCGATGCAGTATCAACCAGTGCTTCAACTTTTTCTAAAGTCTGGTCTTTTTGCGCTTTGAGCAAACCGTTAATCGTATTGATATCGCGATCGGCTTTTTGCGCAACTTCAACTGCTTTAGTGCCTGTTACTGCTTCAATACGACGTACACCGGCTGCCACACCACCTTCAGAGGTGATTTTGAACAGACCGATATCACCGGTACGTTTTACGTGAATACCACCGCAAAGTTCGATTGAGAAGTTTTTCTCTTCAATCACTGAACCCATAGACAGTACACGTACTTCGTCACCATATTTCTCACCAAACAGCATCATCGCGCCTTTAGCCTTCGCAGACTCGATATCCAGAAGTTCAGTAGACACCGCAGTATTGGCAATCACTTCAGCATTGACCAAGCGTTCAATTTCTTGCAGCTGTTCAAAGCTTACAGGCTGGTCGTTGGCAAAGTCAAAACGTAACACATCCGATGCAACCAATGAACCTTTTTGCTGTACATGTGAACCTAAAATTTGACGTAACGCAGCATGTAGCAGGTGAGTCGCAGAGTGGTTGCGCGCAGTTGCTGCACGAATATCTGCTTTTACTGTTGCTTCTACATTTTGAGTAACTTTCAAGTTACCCATCGTCACGATACCTTGGTGTACAAATGCGCCACCAGATTTTTTGGTATCTTGAACTTCGAAAATACCAGTATCGTTTTTAAAGATACCTGTATCACCGATTTGACCGCCGCTTTCTGCGTAGAAAGGTGTTTGGTTGAGTACGATCAGTGCTTCATCGCCTTCAAACACTTCATCAACTTGCTCGCCATCTTTGTAGATTGCGATGATTTGACCTTCACCTGCAGTTGCGTCATAACCGTCAAACTGGGTTTCGCCTTCAACTTTTACAACACTGTTGTAGTCAATTGCGAATTTACCTGCATCACGTGCGCGTTGACGCTGTGCAGCCATTTCAGTTTCGAAACCAGCTTCATCAATGGTTAAGTCACGTTCACGTGCGATGTCAGCAGTCAAGTCAGTCGGGAAACCATAAGTGTCGTAAAGTTTAAATACCACTTCGCCCGGAATCACAGAACTTTTTAACTGTGCCAATTCGCCTTCAAGCAATTTCAAACCTTGCTCAAGTGTTTTGGCAAATTGTTCTTCTTCTTTAAGAAGTTGTGCTTCGATACGTGCTTGTTGAGCAGCAAGTTCAGGGTATGCATCGCCCATCACTTCGATCAGTGGCTTCAACATTTTGTGGAAGAACGAACCTGTTGCGCCTAATTTGTTACCATGACGTACTGCACGACGGATAATACGACGCAGTACATAACCACGACCTTCATTCGATGGGTTTACGCCATCAGCAATCAGGAATGAACATGAACGTGCATGGTCAGCAACGACTTTCAATGAAGCAGGATACTGAACTGGTGTGCCTTTCTCAGCAGCTTCAGCTTCAAGCGCTGTAGTATCCAGACCAATAATTTCAGCCGCAGCTTTAAGTAAATGCTGGAATAAGTCAATTTCGTAGTTTGAGTTGACGTGCTGTAAAACGGCAGAAATACGCTCCAAGCCCATACCTGTATCTACAGAAGGTGCTGGAAGAGGGTGCAGTACGCCATCCGCAGTACGGTTGAACTGCATGAAAACGTTGTTCCAGATTTCAATGAAGCGGTCACCATCTTCTTCAGGAGAACCCGGTAGGCCACCCCAGATGTGATCGCCATGGTCAAAGAAGATTTCAGAACATGGACCACAAGGACCGGTATCGCCCATTGCCCAGAAGTTATCTGATGCGTATTGACCGCCTTTGTTATCGCCAATGCGGATAATGCGAGAAGCGTCTAGACCGATTTCTTTGTTCCAGATGTCAAAGGCTTCATCATCGGTGTGGTAAACGGTTGCATAGAGTTTATCTTTAGGAAGACCAAGCCATTCTTCGTTAGTCAAAAAGTCCCAGGCAAATTTGATCGCATCACGTTTGAAGTAATCACCAAAGGAAAAGTTACCCAACATTTCAAAGAAAGTGTGGTGACGTGCTGTATAACCCACATTGTCCAGGTCATTGTGCTTACCACCTGCGCGTACGCATTTTTGTGATGACACTGCACGTACATAATCGCGTTTTTCTAGACCTAAGAAGCAATCTTTAAACTGGTTCATACCAGCATTGGTGAACAGCAAAGTTGGGTCATTGGCAGGTACTAGAGAACTCGACGCGACACGTGTATGCCCTTGCGATTCAAAGTAACGCAAAAATGCTTCACGAATTTCAGCTGATGTCATAAAACGAGTACTCACAACCAAGTCACTCCATAATTTCCGATTTGGCTAAAACACCACAGTCTGACAAGCATATAAGAGCTCTGCTGCAATGCGGGGCTTAAAAATTTAAAACACCAAATTATAACGGAAAAAGCAGTATGCACCAATCATTTTAAAACCAATTGCTAAGGATTTATTTACTCAGGTTTTTTGCTGAATAATTAAATTGAATTTTCCCACAGTAGAATTCGTCTATATCCATCTCTTTAAAAAATAAACGGAATTTTAAATGATCCAAATACAGACAGATGGATCAGAAATAAAATAATCGAAAATCAGTATTTTCACTGAAGTTTTTCAATGTACGGCGCCAGAAATCCTTTAACATAGAAGAGTTTTAAAATAGGCATATAAAAGGTCGAGTCATGCAACGAGTGGCAATCAATGGATTTGGGCGTATTGGACGGAATGTACTGCGTGCATGGTTTGAAAACCCGAAAGATTTTAATTTTGAAATCGTTGCCATTAACGATATTGCCGATGTTGAAACCCTGATTCACCTGTTTAAATATGACTCGACCCATGGCCGTTTTCCGGGGCAGGTGGATCTCAGCTATGATACTGAACATATCTATATGCATATCAGCTATCAAGATGCTGCATTAAAAGTACAGGTTTTGTGTGAGTCGCAGCCGGCTAAGTTGCCTTGGCAAAACTTGGCGGTAGATGTAGTGCTTGAATGTACTGGACTGTTCCGTTCTCGTGAAGCCGCGACCCAGCATATTGGCGCAGGGGCGAAACGTGTGATTATTGGCGCGGCACCTTTTGATACGGTCGATGCCGCAATTGTCTATGGTGTCAATCATCATGAAGTCAAAGCATCGGACCAGATCATTTCCAGTGTTTCTTGTACTACGCAGGCTTTGGTGCCACTGGTCAAAATTATTGATGATGCATTTGGCATCAGTAGCGCCCTGATGACCGAAATCCATGCTGTTACGGCGGATCAGTCGGTACTGGATCATGCACATCGTGATTTGCGACGTGCACGTGCCTCGGGCCATAACATCATTCCGACCACTTCGAGCGCACTCGGTGCCTTAAAGCGTGTCATGCCAAAAATGGAAGATCGTATTGATGGTTATTCGATTCGGGTGCCAACCATTAATGTGGCCGCGATTGATTTGACCTTTGTCTCCCAGTCGCCGATTACCGATCACAAGTTAAATGAAGTGCTGATCAAGGCTGCCCAGCAGGATTTTGCGGAAATCATGGCCGTAACGGATGAGCCATTGGTATCGAGTGATTTTAATCATTCTCCATATTCATTGATTGTGGATTTGACCCAGACTCTAGTCGTTGGGCATCAAGCCAAGGTCTTTGCCTGGTATGATAACGAGTGGGGCTATGCCAACCGTCTGCTGGATTTATGTGAATCATTTCATTAAGTTCAGGTTATCTAAACCTCAAAAGCACCATGATACGGTGCTTTTTTCTTGGCTGTAAATATTCTGCAAGCCATGTTTTAAGAGAATTTGCCGGTAATTGATCGAAAATCAGGAATTGAGGCTGAATTATTTACGTTATCTGCAGCATTTTTCGTTAAGATAAAGACAATAAAATGAAATAAGAGCAAGTACATGATGGTGGTTTGGGGATTTATTATACTGCTGACTTTGGCGGTGATTTTTCTGATCTGGCTACAGTTTAATCAGAGTGATGAACCACGTATCGTGGAAGGCGTACCAGTCGAAGAAAAAATCGTGCATCTGGAAGAAAATTTAAAAAAGACCCTGGAAATCATGCAGGATCTAGCCAAAAAAATGCATGTGCAGCAGGAAGTGCTGGATCAGACCACAGCCAAACTTCAGCAGGTCGAATTGCAAAATGCCGAGCTGGTCAGTTTGTTGACCAAAGTGGTCGATCCACAAAAATAAAAAAAACCCCTTTAGAGATCATTTAAAGGGGTTTTTTTGAGCATTAGACGATTAAAACTCTTAAAACTGCGGCAGAAACCATACTGATGGCGACCGTTGGTAATAATCCAAAACGCGTAGCGGCGAACAGCGTTAAAGCCAAGGCAATCAGGTCTGCAGGATTGTCGCGTACAAAATAGGGTGCAATTACTGAAATCAGGACACAGCCGGGGACTACTTCCAGAATTTTACGCTGGCGCTGTGTCAGCGTTTTATTTTTTAATAAGACATAGCCCAAGAGCCGGGTTAAATAGGTGGTCACAGCAATCAGGATAATGGCCACCAAGGTATTTATCTGGATCATGCTTGATCCTCTTGAATCAGGAAAAATGCCGAAGTGATTCCAGACAAGGCGCCAATCGGCACATACCAGCCCGCAGGTAAATATAAATAAGCCAAAGCCGCACAGATTAAACTGACCAGCCATGGCCGGGCAGCCTCAAAACCTTTCCACATACTTCTTAGTAACACCAGAAATACAGCAGGAAAGGCCATATCAAAACCAAAACGGTTGATGTCGCCTAATACAGGTCCAAGCATGGCCCCGAGTGTGGTAAATCCGACCCACATCAAGTACAGGCAAAAACACAGGCCGGCATAATAAGGCATGCTAAACGCAGCACGATAACCCAGTTGCGCCTGTTTCCTTTGTGCATCAGCCAGACCGAGTGCCCAGCTTTCATCGACCATAAAAAACAGCGCCGGAAAAACTTTACGATTCGGAAGATGCTTTAAATACGGAACCAAACTGGCGCCCATCAACAGATGCCGGCTGTTTACCAGAAAGGTAATGAACATCAGCATGAGTAAATTTGGTGGACTGCTCCAGACTTCCAGAATGGCAAATTCAGAACCGCCGGCAAAGTTCAAACCGGTCAGTAATGGCACTTCGAGCAAGCTGAAATTCTTCTGTACCGCCGTCGCACCCAACACCAGCGCAAAGGGGATAATCCCCAAAAGCATGGGGATAGAATCTTTCATGCCACGTTGAAATTCGCTGAAATCGGTAGGGACAACTACCGCTGCGGTGCTTTGTCTGAACAAAAGCATGGAAATGACCTGAGTACTGCAAAACTAGACCATATTTTATGGCGATATTCAGGCTATTTGCTGTTGTAATGCAAGTAACTTGGCTTTGATTTGAAATTAAATTGCGCTAAATTAAATTTAAGAGGTTTTAAATGCCAAAGTATAGACATGGATCAGATAGATAAACGCATTTTACATGAGCTGCAAAAGAATGGAAAACTGCAAAATAATGAACTGGCTCAATTAATTGGCTTGTCGCCGTCACCCTGTTTAAGACGGGTGAAACAGCTCGAAGATGAGGGGGTAATTGAACAATATGTCGCGCTGCTGAATCCGCAAAAGGTCAATTTGGCCATGAGCGTGTTTGCACGCGTATGGCTCAAGTCTCAAGAAGCCGCCGTGGTCGATCAATTTGTCGAAGCGATCAAGGAAATGCCAGAGGTGGTCGAGTGCCAGTTAATGGCGGGCGATTGTGATTTCTTTTTAAGAATTGTAGTGGCTGATCTGGATGCCTATCGTAAATTTCAGATTCATCATTTAACTCAAATTCCCTGCATTCAAAGTGTAAAAACTGAAATTCCATTGCAAACGGTCAAAAGTACGACTGCATTGCCTTTGGTTTAATGCCGGATTTTGTCATGCTATTTGTTTTGAATGTGCATTAAAACGCTGATAGTTGACACAATTGTTGTTGATTTCATCAGGTAGCGAAAATTATAAAATTTGCGATGCACAGCCAAAACTATCGTGCTAGACTAGGAGAAATCGGGTGTGCTCCCGATTTTTTTATGCGGATTCGTTCCGCGCTGACAAGAATTTAGGTTTACAACATGCCCATTTCAGAGACATGGTTATTACCTGATGGTGTAGCTGATGTATTACCAGAACAAGCGCAAGTTATTGAAAGTCTGCGCCGTAAATCACTGGATTTCCTTGCATCTCGAGGTTATCAGCTGGTGTACACGCCATTCATTGAATACATCGAATCTCTATCTTCTCTCTCAGAATCGAATCAAGATTTAGACTTAGCCACTTTTAAAGTAATCGATCAGCTTTCTGGTCGTTTGCTTGGTGTGCGTGCCGATATGACACCACAAGTGGCTCGTATTGATGCGCATGTACATCCAGTGGAAGGTGTAGCACGTTACTGCTATGCAGGAACCGTTCTGCATACCAAGCCTCGCGGTTTTAACACTTCGCGTGCGCCACTACAGTTAGGTGCGGAGCTATTTGGTTCAGACAGCATCGATGCCGATGTAGAAATGGTCGACTTGATGATCAGTCTGATTCAGGAAACAGGTCTGGCAGATGGTATTCATCTGGACTTAGGTCATGTGGGTTTATTCCGCAGTCTGGTGGCTCAAGCCGGCTTAAACAAAGTCGCTGAACAGCAATTATCTGATTTATACCAGCGTAAGGCTTTGCCAGAATTAGAAGAATTCACGGCAGACCTGAAATTTGGTCAGGATTTCTATGCACTTGGACGCTATGCCAGCGACCTGGATGCATTACAAGCGCATTTAAGTGCTGAAGTGTTGGCAAATCCAGCATTCACTCAGGCTTTTAATGTCTTGCAAACCACCAAAGATGAAGTTCAAACCCGTTGGCCAAACTTGAGTATTGGGATTGATGTGGTTGAATTACGTTCATACCATTATCATACTGGCTTGATGTATGCAGTCTATGCACCGAACCGTGCAGCTGCACTTGCACAAGGTGGCCGTTATGATGGCATTGGTGAACATTTTGGCCGTGCGCGTCCGGCAACCGGTTTTTCTTGTGACTTATATGCTTTAAGCGCAGGCCAGTTTGATGCGGTACAGGTCGTGGTTGCACCTAAAGGCACTGATGCAGAGCTTCTGAATGCGATTCAGAATATTCGTGCACAAGGCTTAAGTGTAATTCAGTTACTGGGTAATGATGATTTAAACTCGATTCCATATGCGACGCACCAGCTGGTGAATGCAAATGGTGAGTGGACAGTCAAAACGATTTAACTGCTTGGCTCAGTGTTCATGTCGCTGAGCGGGGCTTTCAACTTTAACAGCATGATGTAATGAGGCTATTATGGGCAAGAATGTTGTGGTACTTGGTACCCAATGGGGCGACGAAGGTAAAGGTAAAATCGTCGACCTGCTCACAGATCAAGCGGCAGCGGTAGTTCGTTATCAAGGCGGACATAACGCAGGTCACACTCTTGTGGTTGGTGGTAAGAAAACTGTCTTACACCTCATTCCATCAGGTATTTTACGTGAAAACGTATTGTGCTTAATTGGTAACGGTGTTGTTCTTTCTCCTGAAGCGCTCATCAAAGAGATGGACATTCTTGAAAAAGAAGGCGTTCCTGTTAAAGAACGTTTACGCATTTCTCCTAACTGTCCATTGATCCTTCCGAACCACATCGCACTTGACCAAGCGCGTGAGAAAAAACGTGGTAATGCGAAGATTGGTACGACAGGTCGTGGTATTGGTCCTGCATACGAAGATAAAGTAGCGCGTCGCGCAGTACGTGTTGCTGATCTGGTACGTGGTGGTGAACATCTTACTGCTCAGTTAACTGAACTTCTGGACTACCATAACTTCCAGCTGACTGAATACTACGGTGTTGAAGCAGTTAAACTGGAAGACGTGCTGGCACTGTGCGACGAATGGCGTAAAGTTGTTGCGCCACTGGTTGTGGACGTGACCACTGAATTGCATAACTACCGTAAAAACGGTGACAATATCATGTTCGAAGGTGCGCAAGGTTCACTTCTTGACGTTGACCACGGTACATATCCATATGTAACTTCTTCGAATACCACTGCTGGTGGCGTAAGCTCTGGTTCAGGTCTGGGTCCTTTGCACCTTGACTATGTACTGGGTATTACTAAAGCGTACACAACGCGTGTAGGTGCTGGCCCATTCCCAACTGAGTTGGTGTATGACGCTGCAAATGACACAGGTGATGCGATTGGTAAACACCTCGGTACGATTGGTAATGAATTTGGTGCCTCTACTGGCCGTCAACGTCGTTGTGGCTGGTTCGATGCTGAAATTCTACGCCGTTCAGTTGACGTAAACTCACTTTCTGGTATTTGCCTGACTAAACTTGACGTTCTTGACGGTTTAGAAGAAGTGAAAATCTGTGTGGGTTATGAAGCTGCAGATTCTGGTTGTGTCGGTTCTTCTGATGCGCTTGCATTCGAAACTTTAAAACCGATTTACGAAACTATGCCAGGCTGGTCTGAGTCAACTTTCGGTGCGAAATCACTGGATCAATTGCCAGAAGCTGCATTGAACTATGTAAAACGTCTTGAGCAATTGATTGAATGTCCAATCGACATTATTTCAACAGGTCCAGACCGTGAAGAAACCATCGTTCTTCGCCACCCGTTTGATGCTTAATCTTCATTTGATTAAAGCTTGAATGATAAAAACCCATCTCCGGATGGGTTTTTTTATATCCTGAATTTATACAGTTATTTCAAGACTAAAGTTGCATCGGTAATACCACGTGATGTGCTTTAACATAGCAGCATATAAAGAAAGAAAAATGAGCAGCAGGATGCAAAAAAATATATCGGCGACCATGTTTTATTCATTGTTATTCGCGATGGGCGGGGCGCCAACAATGGCTATGATGATTATTCGTGCGCAAACCCAAAATCCCGAGGTGATTTATGCGGCACTGATTGGTCTGAGTGTCATTATTGCCTGTGTTTTAGTGCCTATTATTTTATTGCAAAATGCTTTTTTATATTTCAAACGTAAAGATGAAATACTTGAACAGAAAATAAAACCACTGAGTCAGATTTATTTGGGTCTCAATATTATTTGTCTGATTTATTGGTTGGCGATACAGTATTTGGCTTAAAAATTACATAATTTATAAGAAGATGAATGAATTAAGCGTTTAGCTGCTGCGCGCTTTCACTTATAATTTTTACAATGTAAATTGCCCTTGAGCCAAGGCGGAGTAAATTATAATGAAGAATAAACTTTTATTGAGTATGGCGGCTGCTACAGTCGTCACATTATCAGGTTGTACCACCATTGCCGATATGGCAGGGGCAGATACTGCGACCTTAAATGCATCTGCGAGCCAAAGCTATAATGCCATGGTCAATGATGCGCGCAATAAAGGCCAACTGGATACCAGTTCAGCCACCTATAAACGGATTAATAATGTATTTAACCGTTTGAAGCCAGTTGCTAACCAGATGAATCAAACCGGTACAGCATTCCAGTGGCAATTGGCTGTGCTCAAATCTGATCAGGTCAACGCCTTTGTTGCACCAGGTGGTAAGGTTGTATTTTATACCGGTATCGTGAATAAACTGAATCTGACCGATGCTGAAATTGCAGCGATTATGGGTCATGAAATGGTGCATGCCTTAGAAGAGCATTCTAAGCAGAAAATCGGTGCTCAAGCCCTGACTGATCTGGCTTTGGGTATTGGCTTAAATGCAGCAGGTGTAGGTCAAGGTGGCGCTGCAGCAGCACAATTAGGTAGTCAGATCGGTATTGGCTTGCCATACTCGCGTAATCTGGAAAGCCGTGCTGACCAAGGCGGTTTAATGTTGATGGCGCGCGCAGGTTATAACCCGAATGCAGCCATTACCCTGTGGGAAAAAATGAACAAACTTGGTGGCGGCAGTGGTGCAACCTTCCTGTCTACGCATCCATCGAATAGTCAGCGTATTGGGCAAATGCGTCAACAATTGCCAGCAGCGATGCAGATTTATAACCAAAAAAAATAATCCACTGATCATCCTGTAAAAGGAGATCTTGATCGGATTGGAAAGGCAGGGCAATGGCTCTGCTTTTTTTATAGCTAATTGGGTGGTTAATATTCTACGGGCTATTTTCAGGCAATAAAAAAGGCAAAGTCTGACTTTGCCTTTTTTCACTCAAGATCAGAAGATCTTAGTGCTGGTGACCGCCTACACCGTGTACGTGGCCGTGATCTAATTCTTCTTGAGAAGCTTCACGAACAGATACGATTTCAACTTCGAAAGTCAGGTCTTGACCAGCAAGTGGGAAGTTAGCATCAACAACAACATTGTCGCCTTCAACTGCTTTAACAGTTACGATTTGCACGCCGTCATCAGTTTGAGCTTGGAACTGCATACCTGCCTGAATGTTGTCTACGCCTTGGAACATTTGCGCAGGAACTTCTTGAACTAGGTCAGGGTTGTATTCCCCATAACCTTCAGCAGCAGGAACGTTTACAGTGAATTTTTCACCTACAGTTTTGCCTTCTAACGCATTTTCTAAACCTGGGATGATGTTACCTGCACCGTGCAAATAGGCAAGTGGTTCACCTTGAGATTGGTCGAGAGTTTCACCCTCTGCGTTAGTCAATGTGTAGTGGAAAGAAACCACGAGGTTATTTGCAATAGCAGTCATGTTAATTGATCCATTCAATTTTTTAAGGGTACATCATAAAGTGAAATTGCATTTTTGTAGACTAAAATTAGCAAAAAAATGCAATTTGACAATTTTGTTGACGATTTTTTCATTGATTGGGCCAAATTCTGGAATTTCAATGCAATTTCAGCTTTGGAGAAATTTTTCGTGTAACAAAATCTTTTGCGGTGAGAATGCCAGCATGCGCATAACCATGAATGGTCGCCTGATGAATTCGATATAAAGAAACATACATCGATTTGGCAACAAAGCCTTTCACATTGACCTGACCGAGCAACTCGCCGACGGCTTTATTCTGGCTTAAGGAAATCAGTGAACCTTTGTCAGAAAATTTAAACATCGGTAAATAACTTTCTTCATTGACACGTGCTTTCAAGGCATTGGCTAGGAAATTGGCCTGTTGGCTAGCCACTTGTGCGCGTGGACCCAAGACCGGTTCATCTGCAGCAGGCTGGCAGTGAGCACAATCACCAAAAGCAAAAATGTCTGGATCAGATTTGGTTTGCAGGGTGGAGAAGACTTTCAAGCGGTGAATATTGTCCTTTTCCATATCTTGCAGTTGTGCCAAGACTTCAGGTGCTTTGATACCTGCGGCCCAGACTTTAATCTCGGCATCCAGACTTGAGCCATCTGCAAAATAAATTTTGTCTTCATCTACCTTGGCCACACGATGAGTGGTAAGGACTTCAATACCGAATTTTTCCAGCTGTTGCATGGTATGTTCAGCAACTTTCGGCGAGAGCGCAGTCAAAATACGATCCGCCGCTTCAATTAAGGTAATTTTGACTTTATTTGGATCGACCTTGTTTAAGCCATATTTAAAGAAATTGTGTTTGGCCTCCACCAACTCGGCAGCCAATTCTACTCCAGTCGCACCGGCGCCAATAATCGCGATATTCAGTTCACGGCTCGAAGCTTCATGTTGAGCATTCAAATAGAGATGCAACAGATCCTGCTGAAAGATATCAGCTTGTGGACGGCTGTCGAGAAAATGACAGAACTGTTTGACGCCTTCGGTATTAAAGTCATTCGAGGTAGAACCCAAGGCCAGTACCAGGGTGTCATAGTCGATGCGCTGGTTCTTCTTGGCTTGGGCTTTTTTGGAGAAATATTCTGTTTCTACCACAATCTGTTTCGCTTCACGATCCAGACCGGTAAATGTCCCCAAGACAAATTCATAATGATGTGCGGCTGAATGGGCAAAATAATTAGTTTCTTCTTCATGTGGATTTAAGGTGCCTGCGGCAACTTCATGCAGCAGCGGTTTCCAGATATGCGTCAGTTTTTGATCGACCAGAATAATCTGGGCTTTGCCGCTTTTACCCAAGCTCTCACCCAGCTGAGTTGCCAGTTCCAGACCACCGGCACCACCACCCACAATCACGATTTTATGTGCTGTCATATATGATTAACCTGTTTATTTTTTTAATAAAAATAAGAGAAATAGAGAGAAAATATACTATGGCATGGGCCAGATCGCGTCTTGGTTAAAATTGTTATACACATTACAAAACGTAGCAATTCTGTGAGGGCAGGTAAGTTTCCCTGTCTTGGGGAGTGATGCAGGGAGAAAAGAAAATCTGCCAGAAGATCAGCGAGTAGATCTTCTAGCTTAAAGAAAAGTAACTTGAGATGTAGGGCTATTATCTATCTAAAGGATAAAGCTTTACGCTTGGCGTATTGTCTGAAAACAAACCGAATAAGCCTTGTAGCCAAGTAAAGAATTTCTGAAACAGGCTGGCTTCTTCAATTTCGACATGATCCTCAATCTGAATGGTACGAATCAACTGATTATTCTGATAAACCTGAATAGTCGCCAAAGGCATCATGGTCGCCAAAGGTGCAATGAGTTCAGATGCTTTCACTTCAACATTGATATGAGTTTGCGTTTCCTGTAAAGGCTCGATACTTTTTAAAACGCCATCACCTGTATTCAGCATGACACGCTGTTGGGTTTGATCAAACTGGTTCAGGTCAATACTGTAGCCCTGATCATATAAAGAAGTGGTAATGATCTGCGGTTGCTTGGTTTGCACCTTAAACATTTTTAAGGTGGATTTGATCACAGGCAATTCAGCCAGTAGCTGTTGATCTTTGATCGCTACTTCATTGCGGGTATAGGTATAAGCCAGATTCATCAGCTTATGTGATACTTCAGCGCGTTTTGCTGCACTTTTAGTACCCAGCACCACCACAATCAGACGGCGATTTGGCATTTCAAAATCTGCGGTGACGCGATTGGCGGTTAGTGCCAGATTATAGCCCGCTGCACGGGTAAAACCGGTTTTTAAACCATCTACTGTAGGATCGACCTGAAGCACACGGTTGGTCGCACGATGAAAATGCTGATTGTAGGTAAAGCTTGGCTGCTTAGAATAATACAGATAATCTGGAGTTTCATTCACCACCGCCATAGACAGTCTGGCCAAATCGGCGGCAGTCGAATAATGCTCAGGCATGGTAATGCCGGCCGGATTCTGGAAATTGGTATGCTGCATGCCCAGCGCTTTGGCTTCCTGATTCATACGTTCAACAAACTGCGGAATACCACCCGAAATTTTCTCAGCCAGCGTCACCGCGGCATCATTGGCAGACATGATAATTAAGCCCGCCAGAAGCTGATCGACTGAAATTAGATCACCTTCTTTCAGGTACATCTGTGACTCATCCCACATCACGGTTTTAACCACAGAGGTCGCGGTTAACACTTCATTTTTATTTAATTTTCCGGCTTCAATTTCCTTTAAGGCAATATAAGCCACCATCATTTTGGTCAGCGAAGCCGGAGCACGCTGAACGTCGGCATTGTGCTCTGCAATGACTTGACCAGACTGTGAATCC
The DNA here is from genome assembly GCA_002332985.1 of Acinetobacter lwoffii. Classification (GTDB taxonomy): domain Bacteria; phylum Pseudomonadota; class Gammaproteobacteria; order Pseudomonadales; family Moraxellaceae; genus Acinetobacter; species Acinetobacter lwoffii_N. The sequence goes on from DDAT01000047.1 coordinate 16,633, forward strand.
AGAATGGTCCAGGCTTCAGCTTCAACGCTTTCAGGCACAATATTGAGTAGGGCAGCATGTGAAAATGCAGAAATAAATAAACTGAAAACCGCAATCAGTGAGATGATGTATTTCAATGGTGTTCCTTGATAACCCGGCGGGTGTTGAACGATTTAATTTTCACGCATGCTATGCCTTTTTTATACAGATAGCTAGTCGTAAATGTAGACAAATAAGACAGCTAAACCATACTGGCTTAAAAAATGCTAAGCTAAGCTATATCTCATTTATTTTAATTTTATATCGTTCATTATGTTGCATTATCAAATTGAATTTGACGATTATCGTCAGCATCTTATTCACGTGACTGTTCGTTTTCTTGCGGACCCGACTCAAGTCTTGTCATTACCGACCTGGATTCCGGGAAGCTATCTGATTCGAGAGTTTTCCAAGCACATTGAAGCGGTCAAAGCCTATGATGAAGATGGGCGCCAGTTACAGATCCAGAAATTTGAAAAGAACAAATGGCGTTTATTCAATACCGATCATGAGCTGATTACGGTGGAATATGATGTGTATGCCTATGATCTGTCCGTTCGTGGTGCATATGTGGATCAAAATCGTCTCTATGTGAATCCCGCTTGTGCATGTTTAGGGCTAGAAGGTCAGGAAAATAAAGAAATTGAACTGGAAATCTTCCTGCCAGATGAATTAAAGCATTTTCAGCTGGCAACCGGCCTGCAAGCCAAAAGTCTGGTCAAAGGCCGTTTCACCCTGAAAGCCAAAAATTATGCAGAACTGATTGATGCACCATTCGAATTAGCAGAACAAACCCGTTTCAGTTTTGAAGCAAATGGCATTCCGCATGAATTTGTGGTGTCCGGTAAACATGCCATGAATGCCGCGCGTATGCAGCAAGATATTGAAAAAATCTGTGCTACAGAAATTTCCATGTTTGGTTCAGCGCCGTTTACAGACTATACCTTTATGACCATGGCAACCGGCAATAGCTATGGCGGTCTGGAGCATCCAAATTCTACCAGCTTGATTTCACCGCGTGATGACTTGCCTAAGGCCAATGAACCTGAAGAACCTTCAAAAGATTATCAGCGTTTCCTCGGCTTATGTAGCCACGAATATTTCCATTCATGGTTGGTGAAGTTTATTCGCCCTGAAAACTTCGTTAACTATGATTTAAACAGAGAAGGTTATACCTCTCTGTTATGGATCTTTGAAGGTTTCACCTCTTATTACGATGATTTGATTTTGCTGCGTAGCGGCGTGATTAATCAGGAATCGTATATTGCTTTGTTAAAAGCACAGATTGACCGTTATTTGCAAAATCCGGGACGTGTGATTCAGTCAGTGTCTGAATCCAGTTTTGATGCCTGGGTGAAATTCTATCGTCAGGATGAAAACTCGAATAATGCGGGTACCAGCTATTACAACAAAGGTTGTTTAGTTGCTTTGTGCTTAGACTTAGGTTTGCGTTTACGTGGTTCAAGTCTGGATGCTTTGATGCGCCGTTTGTATGAAAATGCCCAGAAAGGCGTTCAGGTGCATGAACGGACGATCTTTGAATTGTGTAAAGAATTGACAGGAGATGATTGGTCAGAACAGATTAATCACTTGATCAATACCACAGATGAATTGCCGCTCGATCAGCTATTCCCTGAGTTTGGTATGGCTTATAGCCTGAAAAATGACAAGTCTTTGCCATTCGGTTTAAAACTGGTAGATAAGCCGGAAGGTGTTCTAGTTCAATCTGCGCGTCGTGATGGGGTTGCTGTACTCGCTGGCCTTTCTGCCAATGATGTCATTATTGCAATTGATGGCTTAAAAGCAACGACCAAACTTGTTGAAAGCTATGCAAAACAGCAAGGTACTTTTACAGTGTATGCATTCCGTCGTGATGAGCTGATGAGTTTTGAAGTTCAAGCCGCGGGTTCTGAACTGACCGAAGTTGAACTGAAAGTAGAAGATCAGGCTAAAGCCGAGAAATGGCTTAAAGTTTAAATCCGAAATTATTCTTAATTTAAAAAAACCGGTGCATCGTCACCGGTTTTTTTATTGAAGTGCATGTTGAAAGAACATCTATTTAATGATCAGTCGTGATGTACCACGGAATTCTGCCACGATTTGATTATGTTGATTCATCACTTGAATGTCATAAATGCCACTACGGCCACTGCTGGTTTTGTGTTCGGCTACAGCAGTCAGCGTGTCGCCAAGCAATCCCGGTTTTAAATAATGAATACCGCAATGTTGACCGACTGCCGGATGTTCACCGGTATTGCAGGCAATTGCAAAAGCTGCATCTGCCAGTGCGAAAATCACGGCACCGTTACAGGTCTGATGACCTTGTAAATGTTGTTCAGTCACCTTTAATTCGATCTTTGCATAATTGTGATTATAAGAAACCAGATGAGCACCAAGATGCTGAATTAACCGGTCCTAATTAAACATCTGGTTGACTTGCTGATCCATTGCAAAACTCCTTATTTAGATATGTTTTATTTTAAATTATTAAATATATGAATCATAAATAACATCGGATAGTCAGAATGACAAGATGGAAGAGTTAGAAATCTTGTTTGCACACATAAGAAAAAGCAGGTAAAACCCATATTTAGGAATGGCTTTTTTATTATTAGAAGATGAATCAAAATAGTTTAAATTGGGGGATTAGAATTACAGTTGTATGGCTAGCTGTAATTTTTCTATTTTGGTTTTTTGGTGATTTGAAAAATCCAACATCTTTAAATGAATTAGGGGATTTTCTTGCAGGTATAGTTGCACCTATCGCTTTCTTATGGCTGATTTTAGGCTATGTGCAGCAAGGTAAGCAGCTAGAGCAAAATACAAAAGCATTAGAACAACAGGAAAGAGCATTACAGCTCCAAATCCAGGAAATGAAAGAAAGTGTTGAATATCAAAAACAACTTGGTGAAATTCAGAAAATTCAATTACAAGAAGTACAAAAAACATTAGAACCACGTTTTCTTATATTGAGTTCTAGAGTTAGGACTGTATTTTCAAATAAGGAAATGACTATTAATTGTTATGCGAACTTATATTTGATAATCGAAAACTTGGGTGAAGATGCGTTTGATTTTAAAATACAATCAGGTGAAAAAAACGCAGTTATAGCTAAAGAAAATAAATTTTTAGCTAGTGAGGTTAAACATATTAAGTTTGAACTAGACCAAACGAAATTAGATGAATTAAATAAGCATAAAGAAGTTGACGCTGATTTTATAATTGAGTATCAGAGTAAAAATGGAAGAGACTATAAGAAGTTACTAAAAACATATATTTATCAATCTAAGCATCCATTTTATGAACTTGAATCTAACATGATTGATAAGTAATAAACTCAATTCCCCCGATACGTTGAATAGCCATAAGAACTTAATAACAGTGGAATATGGTAATGCTCCAACGTGCCATCAATCACAAAAACTACCGGCACTTCAGGGAAGAACGTCCGTTGATTATTGGCCTTAAACCAATCACTCGTTTTAAACGTTACTTTATAAACGCCTTTTTGTAACGCGGTGTCTTTAGGATAAAATTCTTTAATACGACCATTACTGTCTGTCTTGGCTTCATTGAGCTTGACCCATTTCTCACCTTGTTGAGCTTCTAGGGTGACCGTGACATTAGCAGAGGGTAGGCCGGTTTCCTGATTAAGTACATGCACACTCAGCGGATTGGCAAAGCCAAAAGTTGAAAGGGAAGTCGCAGCTAAAGCGAAAATTATTTTTTTCATGAGACTCACATTAAAATGAATACTTTAATTAATTCTAATAGATTGAAAAATAAAAAATATTGAAGTTATGTAATAAAAAAAGCCCACCGAAGTGAGCTTGATTGAATCTATTCAAACTTAGCCACGACCGCGGCCGCGACCACGTGGTGCTTTGGTATTTGGACGAGTTGTGCCATTGGTCTTACGACGCGGCTTTTCACTTTCATCCATTTGCCAGATACGTTTGGTGCCAGACTTTTTCACAGAACCATCTTTGTTCTTGCGAACCATTGGCTTACCACCCGTACCACCCGGCTTTTTCACATAAGAGCGTGAACGGTATGGTTCTTCCGCAGGAACATTCTGGAAGTCTGGATAAAGTAATGGTTCAATTTCTCTGGTTTCACCCGGTTGCAATCCCATACGAACCAAATCAATCTCACCAATTTTGGTACGGATCAAACGCAGTGTAGGGAAGCCGACAGCAGATGTCATACGACGAACCTGACGGTTACGACCTTCACAGATTGAAATCTCAACCCAAGACGTCGGAACAGAGGCACGGAAACGTACAGGAGGATTACGCTCCCACAACCATTCCGGTTCAGACACTTTTTCAGCACGTGCAGGAAGCGTCATGCCATCTTTCAGTTCAACGCCTTTACGAAGCTGTTCAATTGCTTCTTCGGTCACATCACCTTCCACTTGCACCATATAAGTTTTAAACTTTTTATTGGCAGGATTGGTGATATATTGGTTGAGACCACCGTGATCGGTGAGGAAAACCAGACCTTCTGAGTCCATGTCCAAACGACCCGCAAGACGTAAATCTTTGTCGTTGACAAAATCAGCCATGGTTGGGTGCTTTTCATCCGCACGGAATTGGGAGAGGACGTCATAAGGTTTGTTTAGAATGACGATTTTCATAGGAAATAACTTCTATAATTACATTAATTTAAAAAATGTAGAGGTTTATTTAAAAGGGAAATTTAGTTATTTCCCGTATAAATCTCAAAAACAACAAATCTGGATTAGAATATTATGCGTTAAGAACAGTTGAAAGTATTGCCTAATTGGCAATTATTTTAGATTTGTCAGCGGCATCCGGGAGAATACTAATAATGGGATATCAAAAAATCGTAGTACCTGTGGATGGTACCAAAATTACCGTTAATGCAGACCTGTCACTCAACGTACCAAATAATCCAATTATCCCATTTATCGAAGGGGATGGAATTGGTGCAGATATTACACCAACAATGCGAACTGTGGTAGATGCTGCTGTGCAAAAAGCATACGCCGGGAAGCGTTCCATCGAATGGATGGAAGTCTACTGCGGTGAAAAAGCTGACAAAATTTACGGCACCTATATGCCTGAAGAAACTCTCGAAGCACTGCGCGATTATGTGATATCGATTAAAGGTCCACTGACCACGCCAGTCGGTGGTGGTATTCGTTCCTTGAATGTGGCTTTACGTCAGGAACTGGATTTATATGTCTGTGTACGTCCGGTGCGCTGGTTTGAAGGGGTACCTTCGCCAGTACATAATCCGGAACTGACCGACATGGTGATTTTCCGTGAGAATTCAGAAGATATTTATGCCGGTATTGAATGGAAAGCAGATTCTCCGGAAGCGAAAAAAGTTATCAAGTTTCTGAAAGAAGAAATGGGTGTAACCAACATCCGCTTTGAAGACAATTGTGGAATCGGAATCAAACCTGTCTCCAAAGAAGGTAGCCAGCGTCTGGTGCGTAAAGCGATTCAGTTCGCCATCGAAAATGACAAGCCTAGTGTGACTTTGGTACACAAAGGCAATATCATGAAATACACTGAAGGGGCATTTAAAGAGTGGGGCTATGAAGTCGCGCTGGAACGTTTCGGCGGTGAGCTTTTAGATGGTGGTCCGTGGGTTAAAATCAAAAATCCAAGAACAGGCAAAGACATTATTATTAAAGATGTCATTGCCGATGCCTTCTTGCAGCAAATTTTGATGCGCCCGGCGGATTATTCTGTGATTGCGACACTCAACTTAAATGGTGACTATATTTCTGATGCGCTGGCTGCGGAAGTCGGTGGGATCGGAATTGCACCAGGTGCCAATATTGGCGGTTCGATTGCAGTTTATGAAGCAACCCACGGTACAGCACCTAAATATGCTGGACAGGATAAAGTAAACCCGGGTTCGATTATTTTGTCTGCAGAAATGATGTTACGTGATATGGGCTGGATAGAAGCTGCCGACCTGATCATTAAGGGGATTTCGGGTGCGATTGCGGAAAAAACGGTGACTTACGATTTCGAACGCTTGATGCCAGGGGCGACCTTGCTTCGTTGTTCTGAGTTTGGTGAGGCGATTATTGCTAAGATGGATGCCTAAAATTGCGAGGCAATTTATGAGTTAAAGCCCGCAGTAATTGCGGGTTTTTTTATAGTTTTATTTTCAGAAAAAGTCTGAACAGCTAAGAGCTAAACGTTAAAATAAGTATCAGGCTGCAAGATCATGTAAGAAGTGTAATGAGCCTAGAAATGATTCGTTCTAAGCTGAATAACTTAGTAAACACTGTATTACATTGACGTATTTGGATACAGCTCAGCGATTGGCTTATTTTGTATAAACGTTACAGTGATGAATGGAACTTCCAGTGAATAGAGACGTTTCTCCAAAGGAGTAAATCATGGCTAAAGCTAAAGCGAGACATAAGCAGGTCCAACAAAAAGACAAGCAGGACAATGCTCAGAATGAAGAGCAGCAACAGCAACAACAGCAACAACCATCGAAACCATCTCGTGCTAAAAAACGTAGATAATCTCCTATCCACCTAAAATAACAAAACCCTCATTTGAGGGTTTTGTTATTTGGAGGCTAATATAAAATCATCACTAAAAATAACAGGATTGTGACTTTAAATTAGGCGGTTGTGATTAAGATAAAAGTCATCTATTTAATTTAATGCGAATATTGGTGAAATTTCTTCGGATTATAAGCTTACTGTTATCTATAGGTTTTTTACTAACTGCCTGTCAGCCACCGCCTTCAGGTGAAGCAGCAGGTTGGAAAAGCCCTTATCTGTATTGGCAATTACAGAGAGCCCAGTTAGAAGCTCCGCTACAGATTCCGGTTGAAGGCGTCAGAGTTGGTCAGATTAATGATACTTGGGGAGCAGCGCGTAGTGACGGTCGTAAACACGAAGGTACGGATATTTTTGCCAAACGCGGTACGCCAGTATTTAGCGCGACCCCAGGTATTGTGCGTAGGATTGGCACCAACAATCTGGGTGGAAAAATCATCTGGGTGACCGGTCCAAATATGAGCCAACATTATTATGCACATCTGGATGACTATGCAGAACATATCCAGGAAGGCGACTGGGTTGAGGCAGGTGAAGTCATCGCTTATGTGGGGAATACAGGTAATGCCAAAAATACCCCGCCGCATTTACATTATGGGATTTATTTAGGTGGGCAAGGAGCAACCAATCCTTATCCTTATTTAGTCCCTTCTCCATGAGCAGAAATTGGCAGAGTTTGTTGTTCAGATTTGAGTCTGACAGGACGTGTGTACCAGAACAATTGTAACGTTCCTAATAAAAGAACAAATGTGGCCAGTATGAACTGTTGATGATAGCTCAATCCAAAATATTGCAGCGCACTAAAACTGAGCCCACCGATTAGCTGAATCGAGGCAAAACACAAGGTGGCAATACTCCAGAGCTTTTTATAAGCCAGTCCATACAGTTGCAAAATGGTATAGGAGGTCAGGAACACCACAGCCGGATTTAGCATCCCGGTAAAAAAGGAAGAGCTAAAAGTAAGCAATGGGCTGGCATCTAGGGTTGCAATAAAAATAGCCACAATATAAAGACTATAAAGAATTTTCAGGGCAACAAAATTACCCCATTTTCTGGCCAGTGCATAAGCACTCAAGGCGCCTAAAGCACTACCTAGTCCATACAGAATCCAGTTGAAATTAATCCAGAACAAGCTCAATCCCAACTGCTGGCTTAAATAATCAATCCAGAAGAGTGAATGCGGTATATAAGCGAAAGCACTACAAGCATAAACTGTAAGTAAACTATAAAAGACGCTATTCAGAGATAGATGAGAGGTAACCGCAGGAGCTTGTGCCGACAAATATGGCTTAAATTTCTGAATCAGTAGACTTAAAACGATACAGATAAGCAAAGCAAAACCACATAAGATTAGCCATGCAGTCTGTATGGAAATTTGATCCAGATAAGGCAGAAACAGGGTCGCAATTAAAACGCCTAGTCCAATCCCACTAAAACCAATAAAGTTGATTTTAAGACGATCCTGAAGTTCACAACACTGCGCGACCACACTCGGCGATAAGATCATCATCAGTCCACCGCTGATCCCTGAAATGATACGCCAAGCGATATACCACGCTTCAGAAAAACCAGAAAACGCACAACACATCAGGCTGAACATGCCAGCAAAGGCTGAAATTTGAATATAGGTACTCATACTGCGGTCTTGAGGAAGACGCATCGCGGTAAAAGCACCAATTAAATAACCCAGCAAATTGGCACTGCTCAAGAGGCTGGCAAAATCTGTACTCCAGCCAAAGGCTTCTCGTGTACCAGGTAACAGTGCAGTATAAGAAAAACGAAGAATGCCAATGCCCAAGCACATACTAAGGCAGAGAAAAAGGCTGAGCTTCATTGTGTTTGAGGACATCCGTGTACTCATAGAATTTTATATTTGGTCAAAAAATAACATGAATCTTCATGATTTAGGGGGAATTGTCGGAGAAGAAACCATTGAGTGCAGAAATTTGCTCAAAGAAACCGGTATGATTTTTAAAATTTCATCAGTCAAAAGCCTGAATTTTCTCAGAGAAATAAAAAACCGCGTATCAACGCGGTTTTTATATTGTCTATTTCAAGAATTAACGCATCTTGGCTAGGAAACGGCCAACACGGGTAATGGCTTCACGCAGTTCATTTTCAGCCGGCAGGAATACTACACGGAAATGATCCGGTGTCGGCCAGTTAAAGCCTGTACCTTGAACCAGAAGCACTTTCTCGGCACGTAACAAATCCAGCATTAGCTTTTCATCGTCTTGGATTGGATACACATTCGGATCCAGTTTCGGGAAGCAGTACATCGCACCTTCAGGTTTGACACAAGACACACCTGGAATCTCGTTCAGCATTTCCCAGGCAATGTTGCGCTGTTCATATAAACGCCCGCCCGGACGAATCAGGTCGTTAATTGACTGATAACCGCCCAGTGCAGTCTGAATCGCATATTGAGCCTGATGGTTGGCACACAAACGCATCGATGCCAGCATATCCAGACCTTCGATATAGTCTGCGGCACGTGCTTTATCGCCGGTAATGGCCATCCAGCCGGAACGGAAACCAGCAATACGATAGGCTTTAGATAAACCGTTAAACGAAACACAGAGCTGATCGCCAGCCAGAGCTGCTACAGCAACATGCTCGATTCCATCGTAAATAATTTTGTCGTAGATTTCATCAGCAAATAAAATCAGGTCATATTTCTTGGCCAAGTCGACGATTTGTTGCAACACATGACGTGGGTAAACCGAACCGGTCGGGTTATTCGGGTTAATAATCACAATACCACGGGTATTTGGCGTGATTTTGCTTTCCATGTCAGTAATATCTGGATACCAGTGATTTTCTTCATCACATTTATAGTGAATCGCTGTACCGCCAGACAGATTCACTGCTGCCGTCCAGAGTGGATAATCCGGCATTGGAATCAGCATTTCATCGCCATCATCCAGCAGACCTTGCATGGCCATAACAATCAGTTCAGACACACCATTGCCGATATAGACGTCATTGACGTGCATATCCAGGATGCCTTTTTGCTGATAATACTGACAGATCGCCTTACGCGCCGGGAAAATCCCTTTGGAATCTGTGTAACCAATCGCATTCGGTAGGTTTAAAGCCACATCGTTGATAATTTCTTGTGGTGCTTCAAAACCGAATGGGGCAGGGTTACCAATATTTAATTTAATAATTTTGTGACCAGCTTCTTCCATCTCGATGGCCGCTCGTAACACAGGTCCGCGAATGTCGTAGCAAACATGATCAAGCTTGGATGATTTCTTGATTTCGCGAGGGGATTGGAAAGTGTTCGGCATTTTGATGTTCTCGGATGGAGTGGAGGTCACTTTTGCATAACGATATAAATAACTTTTAAATGTCTCAGTTGTGACTAGATCGAGATCATGTTCATCTCGAAGTAGTGCAACAATTTTTTCATGCGTAAATCCAAGCTGCTGATATTGTTTGATCACAGGCAGCAGATTTTTAAAAATTACGCTCTTTTTTTGCGACATTTTTTAATCCTGAGCAAATTTAGAGCTAAGAATACCATTAAATTTGCTCACTAAAAAACATTTAATGTAAAAATTGCTTACTTTTATTTTTATATTTGCTTTCTTTTTGCTTTTTTGGGCATTATATGTCTTTTGTAAAATGTTGAATAAAGACTAGAATTTTTAAAATGAATCACGTAAATATAGGATTATCCTATTTTAAATAGCAAGATAAAAAGGTATGTGATCATGGGAAAACTCAATAAATCAGACCGGGAATGGCAAAGAGAGTTATCACCTGAGGAGTTTCGCATTACGCGCGAGAAGGGAACCGAGCCGGCATTTACTGGAAAATACTGGAATACCAAGCAAGATGGCACTTATGTATGTCGTTGCTGCGGCACGCCACTGTTCTCTTCTGAGACCAAGTATGACAGCGGCTGTGGCTGGCCAAGTTTCTACCGTCCTGTCAGCAGTTCGGTGGTAGAAGAATTACCTGATACTTCACACGGAATGGTCAGAACTGAGATTGTTTGTCATCATTGTGACGCACACTTAGGGCATGTTTTCCCGGATGGCCCAGAACCGACCGGTTTGCGTTATTGTGTCAACTCGGCTTCTTTGGACTTAGAAACACAAGAAAAAAATGATGAGGAAACCTATCCATGACTAACATTTATCAGTTTGAAGCTGAATTGTTAGATGGCAAAAGCAAGCCACTTGCAGATTACGAAGGCAAGGTACTTTTGATCGTCAATACAGCGAGTAAGTGTGGTTTTACCCCACAATTTTCAGGATTAGAAAAACTTTACGAAAAATATAAAGATCAAGGTCTGGAAATTTTGGGATTTCCATGCAATCAGTTTGGTGGTCAAGATCCGGGTTCCAATGAACAGATTGGTGAATTTTGCCAGAAGAATTACGGGGTATCTTTCCCGATGTTTTCCAAGGTGGACGTCAAAGGCCCTGAAGCGCATGCCATTTTTCGCTATTTAACTAATAATTCCAAAGGTATTTTAGGCAATGGAATTAAATGGAATTTTACCAAGTTTCTGATTGGTCGTGATGGCAAGGTGTTGAACCGTTTTGCACCAACCACCAAGCCTGAAGATCTTGAAGATGAAATTGCCAAAGTATTGTAATCATTAGTGTCATATTCTCAGTATGAGATAAAAACAGAATTTATCTAGTGTTAATTAAAAAACCCACTTTAATTCAGTGGGTTTTTTAGTCATGATTAAAACTTAGAGAATAGCTTTCAGGCGTTGAATGACTTCTTCACATTGCGCCAGATCGGCTACGAGTGCCAGACGTACATGATTTTCACCCGGATTACCCTGTTCAGTATCGCGGGATAAATAACGACCCGGAAGTACTTTAATATGTGCTTCTTCCATCAGGCGTTTAGCAAAGGCTTCATCATTGTCAACTTTTAACCAGTAATAGAAACCTGCATCCGGTTTTTTGAGTGGCAATAAATGTCCGAGTTCCTGTTGAAATAAATCAAACTTGGCACGGTATTGCACCCGGTTTTCTTCCACATGCGCTTCATCATCCCAGGCAGCGATTGAAGCCAGTTGATGTTGTACCGGCATCGCTGCGCCGTGGTAAGTACGATATTGCAAATAAGGTTTTAACAGGCTGGCATCACCGGCAACAAAACCTGAACGCATACCCGGAAGGTTAGAGCGTTTAGACAGTGAATGGAACACCACGCAGTTTTTATAGTCATCCCGGCCGATTTCAGCACAAACTTCCAGTAAACCTACAGGTGCCTGATCAAACCACAGCTCCGAATAGCATTCGTCTGAAGCAATCACAAAGTTATATTGATCCGACAGGGCAATCAGTTTTTTAAACTGTTCTTTAGACAGCAATGCACCGGTTGGATTGCCCGGAGTACAGACAAATAACAGTGCCGTTTTTTCCCAGACTTCTGCCGGAACAGCATCAAAATCACCAAGGTAGTTATTTTCTTCAGTACAGTTGATGAAATATGGTTTTGCACCTGCGAGCAGTGTTGCACCTTCATAAATCTGATAAAACGGATTCGGCATGACCACATAAGGTGCCTCTTCCCGATTCACCAAGGCCTGTACAAACGAGAAAATCGCTTCACGCGTACCGGAAACAGGCAGGATATTGCTATCTGCACTGATGCTATTTAGCTGAAAACGACGCGTCAGCCATTGGACGATACTTTCACGTAGCTCCGGCAGGCCTTTACTGTTTGGATAGGTCGATAAATGTTTAAAGTTATCAATAATCGCTTGTTTCACAAACTCCGGTGCAGGATGCTTCGGTTCACCAATCGACAGGGGAATTAAGGGCATATTTGCAGGCTGGATATCCGCAAAAAGCTGATTTAACTTTTCAAACGGATAAGGGTGCAGTAGAGACAAGCTAGAGTTCATGAATAAGTAACCGCGTTTTAATGTGAGTGTTGACTACAAACCTGATGAGAGGCTTCATCCAGTGCAGTTTTAAGTGCAGCTGCAAATTCGGCAGATTCTTCAGGTGTCATAGGGTTGCCATCTTTTTTGGTGACAAAAAATATGTCTTCGGCACGTTCGCCAAGTGTAGCAATTTTGGCAGAGTGGATATCCAGGCCTTGCATCATAAATAAACCACCGATTTTGGCAAGTAAACCAGGATGATCGAGAGTAGCGATTTCGACCATATTTTGATTCAAGGCAGGATTGATACTAATATCGACTGTATTTTCAATATCGAAATGACGTAATTGACGCGGAATCCGGCGCTGCATCAGGCCCGGATATTCATCAGAATGACTCAAGGCATCTTTCAGAGCTTCAATCACTGTGGCTTCGCGTTCCGGATCGGTCAATAAGGTACCAAAACGGTCCAGTACTACATAGGTATCCAGACTGAAGGCTTTAGTCGCTGTAATAATCCGTGCGTCTTGTACATCCAGATTCATACGATCCAGAATAGCCACGGTGGTGGCAAACAGGTTGGGTTGATCCTGCGTATAAATAAAGATCTGTACCGCATCCTGCGCATATTTACGGTGCGCCCGCATCAGCACCAGTGGGGCAGGATTATCGCCGTGTTGTAAAATGGCACGGGTATGCCAGGCAATTTCATCTGCTGTTTCTTTGAGGAAATAGTCATCACCAAGTTCCTGCCAGACTTTTTCTACCTCATCCAGTGAGAAGTCCTGAACCAGAAGTTCACTGGCTGCAAATTTAGTATCTTCAATCAGCATTTGATAATCAACCGGACGGCCCAGACCAGAACGGATTACGTCACGTGCCTGAGTATATAGTTGACGCATCAGCGAAGCGCGCCAGGTATTCCACAGCTTCGGATTGGTGGCGTTAATATCGGCAACTGTCAGGGTGTATAAATAATCCAGATGTTCCATATCACCCATTTTTTCGGCGAATTCTTTGACCACATCCGGATCGGAGATATCTTTTTTCTGGGCGGTGACAGACATCACCAGATGATTCTGGATCAGCCAAGCCACCAGATTGCTTTCGCGTTCAGTAAAGCCATGGCTACGGCAGAATTTAATCGCATCGCTGGCACCGAGTTCACTGTGGTCACCGCCACGACCTTTAGCAATATCATGGAAAATTGCTGCCAGATAGACGATGTCACGACGGGTCAGACGCTGAAACACTGAACTGACCACTGGAAATTCCTTGGCAAATTCAGGTTCTTTAAAGCGGTTTAAGTTCCGCAGCAGCAATAAGGTATGCGCATCGACTGTATAGATATGGAACAGGTCATATTGCATTAGTCCCAGAATCTGTCCAAAGGCCGGAATGTAATTTCCAAGCACACCATAACGCTTCATCGCGACCATAGTATCGTAGAGTCGATGCGGTGAACGGATAATCGCCATAAATAGCGCCTGATGCACCGGATTATCACGGAAATCCTGATCAATACGTTTTCCAGCCAAGGTCAGCAGGCGTAAGGTACGCGCACGAATGCCTTCGATTTCAGGACGATTGGCCAGCAGATAGAAAATTTCCAGAATTGCGCTTGGATTTTCCGAGAAAATCTTATGATGTTGCACAGCCAGTTTGCCATCGACCAGTTTAAAGTTCTGGTTGATTTCTTCGATCTGGCGTTCATATTGCGGTAAACGTGGCGTAATGACCGATTCATTAAAATAGGCCAGCAGCATTTCGTTCAGCGTAGACACTTGCTGTGCACTGCGATAATAGCGCTTCATGAACTGTTCAATTGGATAGTTCGGATGATGCGCCTCTTCACGTACATAGCCAAATTTGGCAGCAATATCACGCTGATAATCGAACAATAAGCGGTTTTCATCGCGCTTGGTCAGGCGGTGCAGGTGATGACGGATTTCCCAGAGGAAACTTTCGGCTTCCTCAAGCACACCGAGTTCAAATTCTGAAATAAAACCGAGATGTACCAGATCATAAATGCGATTGACGCGGAAATGCCGTTTGGCAATCCAGCCAATCTGATTGATATCACGAATACCGCCCGGCGCATTTTTAATATCCGGTTCCAGATTGCTTTCGGTATTGTTGTGCTGAGCATAGCGTTTATGCTGCTCATCCATCTTGGCATCAAAAAAAGTTTTGTCAGTCCAGGTACGTGACACGATACGACGTGGCCATTTGCACAGGTTTTCATTGCCAATAATCAGGCGGGCTTCGATCAGGGTGGTGGCGACGGTCAGATCACTGCTGGCCTGATTGACACATTCATTGATGGTGCGGACACTGATACCGGGTTTGAAATTCCCCACGTCCCAAAGCGATGAAATGAATGTAGAAATCAGTTGTTCCTGTTCCGGGTTAATCTCGTCTTCTGACAAGATCATGATGTCGACATCAGAATAAGGCAGCATTTCACGACGGCCATAGCCCCCGACCGCAAACAGGGCCAAATCGGTTTGATCCAGTTCGGCATGCTGCCAGAGAAACTGCAATGCTTCATCAATCAGGTTGGAACGCGCCAGAATAATATCCCGAATCGACTGTCCATTTTCAAAACTTTCCTGAAGCTGATTTTCGACATCACTGCGCCATTGATTGATGGCTTTAATGTCATGGTTGCTTTTAGCGTAATTCAGCAGTGGATGGGTGTTGATCATGTACAGTCGTCCGTTGGTATTTCAGCTTAGTTTTGGTTGACGCTAACTTGGTTAGCGACCTGTAGGGCCAGTTCACGTGCCTGTTCAATAGTTTCTGCACGTGCCGTGGCAACGCCCATACGGCGACGTTTAAAACCTTCTGGTTTGCCAAACAGGCGCAAATCGGTATTGCCGTCTGCTAAAGCAAGATTCAGGCCAGAAAATGAAAGATTGCGGTCATCTACTCCAGCATAAATTACTGTACTGGCAGCCACACTATGTCGTGCAGTATTGACCGGCAAGCCTAAAATAGCACGTGCATGCAGCTCAAATTCACTTTGAAATTGGGAGGCTAAAGTCACCAGTCCAGTATCGTGTGGACGTGGGGAAACCTCACTAAACCATACTTTGTCGCCTTTTACAAAGAGTTCCACTCCAAAGATTCCGCAGCCACCAAGTGCTGTAGTGACCTTGTTGGCAATGCGCTTGGATTCTTCCAGCGCGGCTGGAGTCATCGGTTGAGGCTGCCAGCTTTCCACATAATCACCTGAGTCCTGACGATGTCCGATCGGGTCGCAATAAGACGTTTCGATTTCGCCGGTTTCTGGATTTTTTGCACGAACAGTCAATAAGGTAATTTCAAAATCAAAGTCAATTTGTGATTCTACAATCACAGTACCCTGATTGACCCGGCCACCGATTTGCGCATATTCCCAGGCAGCATCGACTTCATCAAAACGGGTAACACGAGACTGACCTTTGCCTGAAGATGACATCACCGGTTTCACAAAGTTTGGATAGCCGACATCGTCACAGGCCGCGCGGAAGGATTCTAAACTGTCGGCAAAACGGTAAGCTGAAGTTGGCAGACCGAGTTCTTCCGCAGCCAGACGACGAATACCTTCACGGTTCATGGTCAGATTGACGGCTTTAGCAGAAGGAATGACTGTAGCAATGTTCTGGGCTTCTATTTCAAGCAGAACTTCGGTCGCAATCGCTTCAATTTCAGGAACAATTAAATGTGGCTGGATTTGATTGATGAGTTGTTTGAGTTCTACAGCATCTGCCATATTCAAGGTATAGGAATAATGCGCAACCTGCATGGCAGGGGCATGATCATAACGGTCAGCAGCATGAACTTCGACTCCAAGGCGTTGTAGTGAAATCACCACTTCCTTGCCCAGTTCACCAGAACCCAATAATAGAACTTTATAGGCAGAAGATTGAAGGGGAGTACCAATAGTCACGCTCATGTGGATCATCCATGCTTGATTTTATGGACTTTTAGCATAGCAGAACTGAGCCGACAGTTAAGCCAAGATTCATACAAAATTGTGATATTGACCAACAGTTTTATTTATAAAGTTTTTCTAGATTTTAATAAGGAGGCGCTGTCATTTTCACATCGCTGTCAGACTGCGTTTGCAGAAGATAAATCCCGCTTCGAGACTTGAGCTTTTCTATTTGTGCAACTTGTTCAGTATTGATATTTAGCATCTTTAACAGACGTAATGTACGAACATGCAGGAAATACGCATAGGGCAATACAAAAGGCAGTACAAAGCACAGCAAAAATAACAGTAGCCCAAAAACTGTGAATTGAATGCAGTCTCGCAAGATGGTGGTGAGCTGGAACTGATCTGCTGAAAAGGCGGTAGCTGAAAAAAGAATAAAAAGGAGCGCAAATAAACCAGCAAAAATTTTTAGAGTATTCGGCAGGACACGATGTCTGAAGCTCCATTTACCCAAAATCAATGTCAAAGGATGAAGATGCAGCACGTATTGGCTCTGATTAAGCATAGCAATAATTTGATGGGTGCTATTCTTTTTAATATAAACCGTCCGAACTTGATCTGCTGGTTGAGCATGTATTTCGACAAAATGTCCGGTAAAATTTTGAGCATTGATAAAACATTCAAAATATTGTGCCGGCACTTCATGTCGATGGAATACGGTTAACATTTCATCGCGCCGATGATGAATAAAGATTTTGCCTTCAATCACCTGTTTGACCTCAAACATGCGCATCCTTCCTTGTTTTTATTGTTATATAAAAAAGACCTATACTATGAGTTTAGCATAAGTCTTTGTTTCGATTGATCAACGAGTTAAAGCTTAAAAGGGTACTGGAATATAGGTGTAAACCAGGCCATAGGTGAGCGCTGCGGTCAGTGTCGCCATCACAATACGTTTAAACTTAAAGTACAAAACCGTGAGCACAATAAAGCCAACCAGCATCGCAAAACTTTTATTCGGCGTTTCTAATAAAGGTGGCAGGGTAGCAACTACCAACATGGAGCTGATCGCAGCGATGCCAATTGAACCCAAGGCAATTTTTAGCCACAACGCTCCGCGTTTTTGCGAACCTTGCTGAAATTTTTGAATGACAAAAAACGGACCAAAGCGCGAGGCAAAATTGGCGATTCCGACTAAAATTCCGACCAGAATAATCTCTAGATTCATGCTTGATCTCCTGCGTGTTCAGGATCTGGCTGCTTCAAAATATAGTGCTTAAACAAGCCGGCGAAAATACCAGAACTGATACCGATAAAGATCGCGGCAGACAGGTCGATAAAATAACAGGCAATCGCAGACACCAGAATTGTGACAGCTACAACAAAAGTATGTTTTTTCTCAAAAGCGGCTAACAAGAAGCTCAGGAACAGCGCAGGTAACAAGAAATCCAGCGCAGCCTGTAAGAATTGCGGCAGGTTACTGACCTGATCGGCAAACAATCCACCGAGGAAAGATCCGAGTGCCCAGGACATCCAGCTAAACAGGCTTAAACCGAGCATCCAGGATTCTGACCATTCCTGTCGCCGTTGCGAGAGCTTGATCATGCCGGAGGCAAAAACTTCATCGGTCAAACCCCAAGACCAGATTGCCGTTTTCTTTAAATTCAGCCGGTCTTGAATCAGATTTTGTAACGCAGGGCCATAAAGCAGATGACGAATGTCTAAGGCAATCACGGTTAATGCCGTCATCCAGATAGATGTTCCACTACCTAAGAGAGCGACCACCAGGAACTGGCTGGCACCTGCATACATCGAACAGGACAGGAACAGTGCTTCCCAGGCGGTAAAGCCAAACTGAGTAGCTGACACACCAAAAGCAAACGACACCGGTAAATAAGTGAAGATAATCGCTTGGCTATCTTTTGCACCTTGCCAGAAGCCAGCAGGTTGCGTAGCGAGTTGATTCGGTTCAGACACGACACACCTTGAAGGAGAGTTGAACGATGGGTCAAATGAAGATTGTGTATTCTACGTGAATTTAATAGCATAGTGCCGAAATGTTTAAATTGGCGAGCCTGATATGTGGATGTTCAAGACACGTGCGATGCTGATTGCTGCTTTAATAAGCACGGCAATATTGTTACAAGCGTGTGGGAATGACAGTCAATCGACTGATAAGCCAGAAATTAAACCGGCACCTAAATTGACTAATGATGCGACGACTTATGCCAATGCCGCATGGCAACTGATCAATGAAGTGGATCCACTGGTCTATAATAAAGAAGTGGATCAGCTGGAAACACAGGTACGTCAACCAGCACGTAAATTGAGTACAGACTGGCGTATTAATGTCAAAATGACCGATTCGGTGACCGAAGGCAAATATGCTCTGTGTCGTAAAGCTTTGACCAGTCTGGAAATCTGGGCGCGGACGACCATGGAAAATGGCAACAGCCTGCAACAAAAACAGGCGGATTATGAGCGGGATAAACTGCAATGTCAGAATGCCATTGCCCATCCTGCACTCGGAAATACCGATCCTAAGCAAAAAGGTACTGCAATTGCCAATATGCAATAAACCTTTGCCCATATAGATGTACCTATAAAAAGCCAGTCATTCAGACTGGCTTTTTTAGCAAAATAAACTTTAAAAATAGGGCATCCACACATGTTCTAATAAAAGCACCATTACACCGCAGATCAGGAGTGTGCTGCCAATCATGCGTTGAATCAATGTACGTGTAGACATGGCCGATCTCCTCAAAGATTTAAAGCGCATTCAACGCTTCCAGATAACGACGATTCACTTCTTCCCAGTTCACAACATTGAAAAAAGCAGAAATATATTCCGGACGACGGTTTTGATATTTTAAATAATAGGCATGTTCCCAGACATCCAGACCTAAAAGGGGAATATTGCCATGCATCAGTGGAGAATCCTGATTAGCACTGCTTTCTACAATAAGTGTTTGATCTGGCGCCATACTTAACCAAGCCCACCCACTACCAAAACGGCTAAGCGCTGCTTGGGTAAACGCTTCTTTAAATGCCTCGAATCCTCCTAATTCATGTTCGATCGCCTTGGCAATTTCACCTTCGGGATGACCACCGCCGTCTGGACTCATCACTGTCCAGAACAGGGAATGATTGGCATGTCCACCGGCATTGTTGATCACGTTCTGTTTGAGTTGCTCGGGCACTTCATTGAATTTGCTAATTAATGCTTCGACTGATAAATCTTCCCACTCTGTACCCGCGATTCCTGCATTGATATTATTGATATAGGTTTGATGATGTTTGTTATGATGAATTTCCATAGTCTTGCTATCGATATGAGGCTCTAGCGCATCATAAGCATAAGGCAGTGCAGGCAAGGTGTAGCTCATTGGCAGGATTCCTTGAGAGAATGGAGTTAGGTTATTTTTCATTAGATTTAAGATACGCCCTAATTTAATATTTATATATGAGAATAATTATCATTATTGTTAATATGTGTTGATCTTATGCGCTTTCAGAAAGGTTGTTATACGTATGAATCCTCTTTTTAAAAGTAATAAAAAAAAGCCCCCAAGAAGGGGGCTTTTTCAAACAGCAACGACTTAAACGTTAAAACGGAAGTGTAAAACATCGCCATCCTGAACGATGTAAGTTTTACCTTCTAGACGCCATTTACC
This sequence comes from Acinetobacter lwoffii, assembly GCA_002332985.1. Classification (GTDB taxonomy): domain Bacteria; phylum Pseudomonadota; class Gammaproteobacteria; order Pseudomonadales; family Moraxellaceae; genus Acinetobacter; species Acinetobacter lwoffii_N. The sequence goes on from DDAT01000047.1 coordinate 36,675, forward strand.
TGCTTCTTTCGCACCGGCTTCGCCGTTGTACTGCACGAAATCATCATAAGCGATACATTCTGCACGGATAAAGCCTTTTTCAAAGTCGGTATGAATCACGCCTGCTGCCTGTGGTGCAGTTGCGCCAACTTTTACGGTCCAGGCACGAACTTCTTGCACGCCCGCGGTGAAGTAAGTTTGTAGGCCCAGTAATGAATAACCTGCACGAATTACAACGTTTAAACCCGGTTCTTCCATGCCCATTGCTTCAAGGAATTCAGCACGGTCTTCATCTTCAAGCAATGAAATTTCAGCTTCAATCTGGTTGCAAAGTGGAACCACAATCGCATTTTCTTCAGCGGCTAATTTTCTGACTGCATCTAAATGCGGGTTGTTTTCAAAACCGTCTTCAGCAACGTTGGCAATATACATCGTTGGTTTAAGCGTCATTAAACCAAAGCCACGTACCAGCTTGCGTTCGTCATCATCTAGGTCCGCTGCGCGAGCCGGTTTACCTTCATCCAGTAAAGGCTGGATTTTTTCCAGAACAGCTTTAGTGGCAAGCGCTTCTTTGTCGCCACCCTTGGCAGATTTTGTCAAACGCGTAATCGCTTTGGCTACAGCGTCCAAGTCTGCAAGCGCAAGTTCGGTATTAATCGTAGCGATGTCATCTAGTGGATCAATACGACCATTCACATGAATGACGTTTTCATCTTCAAAACAACGCACAACGTGAGCAATTGCATCAGTTTCACGAATGTTGGCCAGAAACTGGTTACCCAAGCCTTCGCCCTTAGAAGCACCCGCTACCAGACCTGCGATGTCTACAAATTCCATAGAAGTCGGAATAACACGTTGCGGTTTAACAATTGCAGTCAATTTGTCTAAACGTGGATCAGGAACAGGTACAATCCCGGTGTTTGGTTCGATCGTACAGAAAGGGAAGTTTTCTGCAGCAATAGCAGCTTTGGTTAAGGCATTGAAAAGTGTAGATTTACCAACGTTCGGCAAGCCGACAATACCGCAATTAAAACCCATGAAATAACTCACAAAAGCGTTATATAAAAATTGCTCCCGATTTTACATGAAAGCACAGCTAAAGTCAGGTCATGCGCTTGTGGTTTATTGCAATCAAATGCTTCTGACGACCTAAAATGACTCGCTGAGCTTTCCGGGATGTATCGTGAGTCCACCAACCATAGAGGAATAATCAGCCAGTATTTTACTTTTGAATAAAAATCACATTGTTTTTCTAAAAGTGAGTGACTAAAGTATCTGAATAAAACGGCGGCCTACACGCCCTGATCCAATAACGATAAACATGGAGCATACATGCGAACTTTATACCAGTTTCCTTTATCTCACTTTTGCGAAAAAGCACGTTGGATGCTGGACCATAAAGAGTTGTATTATGTTGCTCATAATTTGATACCCGGGGTACACCGCGCTTTTGCCCGCCTGAAAACAGGACAGAATCGTCTGCCTATTTTGCGTGATCAGGACCGATGGATCGCAGATTCCACCCAGATTGCTTTATATCTGGATGATACTTATCCAGAACACCGCTTACTGTACGCAGAAGGACATTTTCGAAATAAAGCCTTAGAAATTAATGAAATTACCCTGGAATTGGGTCGTCATGTCCGTCGCTGGATGCTCTCTCAAGCACTGACTTCTGATCATGAATCTCTGGATATTTTAATTGGTGAGCAGGGCTATCTGCGCCAGTTTGAAAAATTTTCTAAACCTTTATTGAAAGCGATGGTGGCCAAGGGTTATGCATTGAATGAAGAAACCGTGGCGGAATCCAAACAGCATATTGATGTTGCGGTACAGCAGCTCAATCAGATGCTGGTCAGCCAAGGTGGGCATTATTTTGTCGGAAATCGTTTAGGTCTGGCGGATATTGCAGTCTGTTCCATGTTGGCACCGCTTCTGGCGATTCCAGGTACGCCGTGGGAAAAAGAAAATTTTGAAACCTTGTCCGAAGAATATCGCGACTATCAGCAGTATTTGAATGAGCTACCACTGGGTGAATATATTTGCCGTATTTACCGAACCGAACGCAATGCACGGGTAGACTGGCGTGGTGTATAAGTTTAAATGCCAATCCAAGAATTAAAAAAACGCGCATGAAGCGCATTTTTTAATGAGATTATGATTAACCCCAAGGATTAGTCTGGTCGATATCAATATTTTTAGTAAAATTATTGAGGAGTGAACCAAAATCAAATCCGGATGAAGAACCGCCACTGCCAATATTCTGAATCGTATCTTTGATGCCAGGCAGGATAGCGGACAGATCAATATTGGAATCAGTCGTACCCACACCTTGGACAAGATCACCGAGGTCAGGCAATTCAATCGAAGAGCCACTACCAAGCAACTGACCAACACCTTCGACAATACTGCCTAAGTCAAAGCCGTTTGAAGCAGAGGAAATACCTTCGATCATACCACCCAGATCCAGATCGCTACCGAGATTCAGATTACCTAATAACCCACCCAAGTCTATGCCATTTGAACCATTCGCGATTAGACCGCTCAGTAAGTCAGTGAAGCCACCGACATCAAAACCACCCGTTGCATTTCCGCCTACAAAGCCGCTAATTAAATTGGTAATAGCACCAAGATCAAAATCACTGCCTGCATTGCCACCGATTAAACCACCCACCAAGCCTGCAATTGCTCCAATATCTATATCACCTAAACTGCCAGAACCACCGATCAGGCCACCAACGAGCTGAGCAATTTGTGCAATATCAATCTCACCATTGCCGCCAATTAGGTTGCTGACCAGGCCTGCGATGCACCAATGTCTACGCCACCTAATCCGCCAGAACCACCGATCAGGCCACTAACCAGTTGAGCAATTTGTGCGATATCAATTTCACCATTGCCACCGATGAGGTTGCTGACCAGACCCGCAATGGCACCAATATCTACGCCGCCTAAACCGCCAGAACCGCCGATCAGGCCACCGACCAGTTGAGAAATTTTACCAATATCAATATTGCCCGTACTGCCGCCCAATAAGCCGCCCACCAGTTTAGAAATAGCCTCAAGATCTAGGCTGCTGCTATTGCTCCCCATTAAGCTCTTTAATAAGTTGGTGACCTGGGTAATATTAAAGCTACCGCCATTGGATTGGGTTAAGCTACTGATCAGGCTTTGAATATTTAAACTTGAGGCATTCGAACCAGAAAATTGAGTTAATAAATTGCTGAGATTTGTCGTACTCAGGCTGCTTCCAGAAAGGAGATTATTTAATAATGAGCTGACTGAAGGTTGAGTATTGGATCCGGTGAGATTGCCAATAAGATTGGTGAGGGTACCTGATGTCGTTCCACCGAATAAGCCGCCCAATAAGCTCTTCGTTTGGGTTTCGACGGTTAAAACAGGACTCACTTTTGTTTTTATCAAGCTTAAAAGTTTAGAAGCCATGACCGTTCCTTGTGTAGGGTGTGTTGACACTTTTA
>DDAT01000043.1:0-40437 GCA_002332985.1 Acinetobacter lwoffii
GAACTGTATTGGGGTTTCCTGTTTATGTGTTTCCTGCCATCCACTGTGCAGTCCTCGATCGCATTTACTTCGGTGGCTCATGGCAATGTCGCCGGGGCGGTATGTAGCGCCTCTTTTTCCAATTTGATCGGTATGTTTATTACCCCATTATTGGTGGCATTTTTTATTCTCGGTCAATCTGATCATGGTTTTGATCCGACTTCATCGATTATCCAGATTACACTGCTGCTCTTGGTGCCGTTTATTTTAGGACAGATTCTGCGTCCATGGATCTATCCACAAATGATGAAAATGCCAAAAATCGTCAAGGTCTTCGATCAAGGCTCGATTTTACTGGTGGTGTATGGCGCTTTTAGTAGCGCCGTAGTGGCTGGTCTGTGGAATGAAGTGAGCCTGAGTACCTTGTTGCTGCTATTGCTGGCTTGCTCGGTGTTACTCACCATTGTGATGTTATTATCACTTTATATTCCACGCTGGCTGGGCTTCAGCCGCGCTGACCAGAAAACGGCATTCTTTTGTGGTTCTAAAAAAACCCTGGCCAGTGGAGTACCGATGGCGCAAATTTTATTTATTGGCCAGCCGCTGGGCATGATTGTCCTGCCGATCATGATTTTCCATCAGATTCAGTTGATGGTCTGCGGGATTATTGCCAATCTGTGGGCCAAAGAGGCTGGATCAGAAGCTGAAGAATAATTCGCATATTGAATTCGTTTCACGTATAATGACGCCCACTTGTTGTGCTTAGCTCTGACGGTATCCGTCTCGGTGGGCCAAAAGAATGGTCTGTTGTGGTGTTGATCTGCATGAACGATGTTCCTGCTTCCTCATTTGAGAGTGATCAATAGCGATGACAGCTAAACCTTCTTGAATCTAATGGAGTAATCGACGATGCGCGCCGATATTCACCCAAAATATGAAACTTTAGTTGCTACTTGTTCATGTGGTAACGTAATCGAAACTCGTTCAGCTCTTGGTAAAGAAACTCTTTATCTAGACGTATGTTCAGCTTGCCACCCATTCTACACTGGTAAGCAAAAGAACGTTGACACTGGCGGTCGTATCGACAAGTTCAAACAACGTTTTGCTGGTATGTCACGTTCTGTTAAACGTTAATACCCAAAATGAAAAAACGGGCTTTAAGCCCGTTTTTTTTGTGCCTGCAATTTAAAAAATTATCATTCGATTTCCTAAATGCGCAGGCTTGTACAAGATCTTAGTGATCTTGTACATCAATCAAATGATCGAGTTTTTTCTGGAAATAATTCCCCTGAATAAAGCGGGCATCCACGTTCCAGGCATTCGCGAACAGTGTCATATCATTTAATTCACGAATCAGAATGTTGAGTGGCTTGATTTCATTATAGCTGGTAATTTTTTCCTGTAGTTGCTCAATCTCGGTATCTTTATTGAGCATATTGGTTAAGTTTGAATGTAAGCTGACACCATCCAGTTCAAGTTCGCGCAGTAAATTTTGACTGTACATGGATTGACCAAAGTCACGCAGTGCAATCAGTGCGCCATGTTCATACAGCACGCGTAGATATTTTTGTGCATCTTGTTGATTCAGTAAAATATCTTCTTCTGAGAATTGCAAGATTAGCGGATGCTTCACTTTACTGCGAATAATCGTAATCAGCTTGGAAATAAATTCCGGGAAGGTGCGGTCTTTAAATAGTACGGCACGGTTCAAATTGACAATTAAGCTTGCATCAGGATACTGGGTAATAAAGTTGTGTAGCTGTTTACTGGCTTCAACCAGAATCCAGCGATCCAGTTTAATGGACAGTTCATCATCTTCATGAAGTTCTAAAAGGCTAGAAATATCCTGCCATTTATTCTCAAAAATAAAGCCACTGGTCACTTCATAGGTATATAAACGCGTATCTTCTTTATCATAGAGTTGTTGATATTTTAAATGGATCTCCCCACGTTCCAGACATTCACTTAAGGCTTTCAAAATAGAAGGTGTAGCGCTAGGAATAGACGTGACTGCTGGACTGACGGCTGCCAATGTTGGGCTGGCAACTGGTGTTTCAGCAACACTGAAATCTATACTTGGCATTTCTACCGCAACCGGACTGCTCAGTGACGCAGGAATATCAAGTTTAAATTCAGGTACAGCTTCTGCTTGAGGTAAAGATGTCGAGAATGCTTGTCCAATCAGCGTATTGCATTGCATTTCATCTTGCAAACCCTGTTCAAGCATGACATAGCCCAAGCGCAAATTTAGAGGGAATGACTTTGGTCCCACTGTAATGAGTTGCGGTTTGCTTAAGGCATTTAAACTGATCAGTTTGGATTCAAGAATTGCTTTAGAGTCTGCCTGAAACAGACCGACAACGACATCATATTCCAGTTTAAACAGGGGAATATGGGTCTGTTCCTTGAGGAATTCTTTGACTGCATCAAAGTACCCATTAAAAGTGGTCCAGTCAGACTGTAGAACTTCCGGATCATATGCACTTAAAGAGAAAGTGACCAAGGCATTCACTGGTGCAGACTGCTTGTTCAGTTCACGTTTAAGTGACTGAAAAACGCTTGGTTTTCCAGGAGTCTTCTCAGAAGAAACTGTTTTAGATTGGGTATCAATGCTAATTTGCACTGCATCTTCTTCAGCAGTTGAAGGCAAGAATTCCAATTTTAATGGGTTAGATGCGGACACATGCGGATTCAGAGACTGAATCTCGACTCGACCTAAATCAAATTGACCCTGAGAAATCTTTTTGAAACGGGTTTTAAAATCATTCAAATCTGAAGGCTGGAGCAGATCCAGAAGCGGTAGACCAATAATCTCATCTTCATTTTGCAAGCCAAACAGTTTCAGGTAGTCCGCATTGGCCTGAATGTGAATCCCTTCCTGAATGGTGGCAACAGCACGGTTGCTGTCGTCTACTAAAGATTGTGCCTGAATTTGTGCTGTTTCCAGCTCAGTCATTAAATGTTGCTGAGACTGTGACAAACGGCTAAATGACAATGCTCGAACCAGTCCCACATAAAAGCGTTCCAGGTAGTCAAAATTGAGAATGTCATAGATCCCTTTACGGATATATTGCGCATATTGTTCAGCCTGGTAATCATCCGGTTTAAGCAAAATCATCGGCAGATTAGGCTGCTGCGAAAGGCGCACCAAACTTAAGGCCTGTTCATATTTCAGGTCGTAGGCACGTCCAAAAATAATCAGATCCCAGTTGAAATTTAATTGTTTTTCAAAAGATTGCAGATCATCCAGCAGGACAGCATCCACCTGATAATCATGACTGGTCAGCAGATCACGGATTTGGTTATATCTAATTTGATTATCATCAATAATCAGTAAACGTGTTTCAGTACGTTTTAACTTTTTAGACAATAATGGATTTCTCACTTCAATGCTTCCCATAAATCATGATTTCTGCTTTCATTCATGTGCTGATCGATAAAGTTTTCGATCATCTCTTCTTCCTGATCATTGAGTAATTCATAATCAAAACGGATGAAACTCTGCGTAATCAGTTGTGCTTTGGTCAGATAGATTTTGATTTCTTCCTGACCGAGACGTAAATGAATGGTTTGTTTTTCCCTAAACATCTGTGAACCAGAGACAATCAGGCTGGTCGAGACCTGATCCAGTTGCGTCATTTTCACCAACAGGGCAGGCTGATAGTTGACATGATGACGTTCGGTACGGGTATAAGCTGCACAAGGAAAGAGCTCTTGTGCCAAAATTTCCAGCCCGATTTCTAGGCTCTTATCCGTTGACTGCTTGATCCAGCGAATCACACCGCCACGCCACTGACTCTGGGTTTTTTCCTGAACCAGAATGAATTCACCGGTTTTCAGGTTAGCCGGGGTAATACCAGTCCATTTAATCCGGTAACCATTGACACTGATATCCAGAACTTCAGCACTATGGATCTGTTTGGTTTCTCGATCGAGCGCCTTGATGCTGCTAAAACTACTTGGAATGGAGTTTTCCATCGAGCTGACAAAACTGCTTTCGCTCTGGAAATTATAATTGGCCTCGAGTTCCAGGGTTTCGTTGAAGTTTTTACCTTTAGATAGGTAAAAATGCGCCACACTCAAGCCAAAGCAGATATTGATCTGGGCTGAATATTCATAACGTTCATGACGACGCTCGACATTGTTTGAGAGCAGATTGTAGATATGAAAATGCAATGCAGGGGTCAGGAACAGTTTTTCATTCCGCGACAGATACTGGGCATTTTTACTTTGAGTGCCCGTTAAATGATCCATAAGGTTCTGGGTGGAAATATAGAAGCTCGGCTGAAACTGTGGCTCTTGATGGGAATTAAAGATCGGCGGATGATCTTTGCTGGCATCGACCACATAACGGGACAGCGTGGTTTCCTTCGGCAGGATTTGTACCAGTTTGGCCCAGTCAAAACTGCATAGATACAGGCCCTGAATTTCTGCAGGCCGGATCTGATGAGTATTGAAGATATCCAGTAAAATCAGCTGTGCATAGGCATGTGCAATATTTTGGATTTCATGCTGGGTGCCTAATACCTGATTGATATTACTTTGATAGAAATTGTTGTCTATGGCACATTCAAGCAGTTGATGGGCAGCTAGCCATTGTCCCAGACCTGGCGTGCTATATAGCATATGCTGTTGATATAACAGAAGGGTGAGTTGCTGTAGTGCATAATAAATCGATACCATCCGGGCAGTTTGAATGCTTTTCTTTTTGCCCAGAGAGAATAGCGAAAACTTCTGATGCGTCAGCTGATGATTACAGCGTTTGACGATATCAATATAAATTTTGGCAAAATGACTACGCAGCAGCATGGCCAGTTCAATGATCTGGTCATTCCGGTCGGAAGTGATCAGTCCCTGATTGACGAAATGCTTTTCCAGACTGGTCAAGACATTTTCAAGAGTGGGATGCAAGACCTGAATCAGGTCAAAGCGCAGGGTTTCTGTACATTTCAGCTCAGAAACTTCCAATAAGGCATTAAATAGGGATTTGGAAGAATTCCCCAGTTGTAGAATCGAAATCCCCGCAACCCATTCCTGCAAAGCCTTGGCAGTGGTTGGGCAAAAGCTCAACTGCTCTCGTTTAAGTTCCGTCGGTGTTTGAAAAATGTCTGAAGTATGCGTGCTCATCTTTATTATTTAACTCAAAAATGTTGAAACCCCAAAAAGCGGTGTCTTATTCTTCTCGCCCGCTATTTCTCGAACCAGTTTAGGAACCAAATACCCCGGAAGGTTCGCTAAAACTTCTGTATAAATCTCATTAATATGGTCAGGTGCCAAATCAAAATGATGCGCACCTTTTACTTTATCAAGTACATGTAAATAATAAGGCATGACCCCGGCATCAAACAAGCGATAGCTTAAATCCACTAAAACCTGAGCAGAATCATTCACCCCGTTTAATAAGACCGCCTGATTCAAAACGGTGATCTGCTGTTGAACCAGTTGGTTTAAACGCTTGCAAGTGAAGTCATCCAGCTCCGATGCATGGTTTGAGTGTACCACCAGAATAATACGTAGCCTACTGTTTTTTAACATGCTAAGTAGCTCTTCGTCGACTCGGTTGGGGATCACAATAGGAACTCGTGAATGTATTCTTAAGAATTTGAGATGTGGTACTGATTCTAGTCGTTCAATCCAGGTTTTTAATTTCCGGTTCGATAAGGTTAGTGGATCACCGCCACTCAGAATTACTTCATTAATATCAGGCTGGCTTTCCAGATATTGCTTGATATTTATCCAGTCTTCGTTTTTAGGCAGATTTTCCTGATAGGGGAAATGTCGGCGGAAACAATAACGGCAATGTACAGCACAGGCACCAGTCAGTGTCAGCAAGAAACGGGATTTATATTTGTGCAGTACGCCGGGTTGCTGATTGGCCTGTTCTTCGCCCAAGGGGTCGGTAACAAATCCTAGATGTTCTTCCAGTTCCAGATGATGGGGCAGCACTTGTAAAAGCAATGGGTCTAAAGGGTTTCCGGTCTGCATTTTGCCCACAAAAGCACGTGGTACGCGCAGTTTAAACTGTTCAGAAGCTAAAATGGCGCCTGAGAGAAGCTGTTCAGGTGCGAGTTGTAGCACTTCAAGCAGTTCGCGTGGATCAGTGATCAGGTCGCTGAGCTGTGATTGCCAGTTTTGTTCTTGATATAAATAGTTCGTCATGCCGGAAGATTAACAATAATAAGTGAGAGGACAAAGCCTGATGGGCACAGTTTAACAGTTTGTGCGGAAGCGCAATAATCCACTGCGCTATAAAATAAAGAGTGATTAAGCTATGCTGATCTTCGTGCTCGCCTGATGGTATTTTAACGTTGAGCAAGACATGAATAAACAAAGGATTTTCATGTCTGATTGTAACTTAAACAGCCTGAGTGGGTGAAAGCGGATTTTTTCATTGCGGCAAAGTGTATTGCTCATTTAGAATACGCAACATCAAATGAATGTGCATGTGGCAACTCAATGTTCGTGTCAGACTTGCTAAATGACATCGCAACAGCCCATAGCATCAATAGATTAAAGTTAGTAAGTTTGGAGTGCGCCAGTCATGGCCTATTATTCTACGAATGATTTCAAGTCAGGCCTTAAGGTTATGCTTGATGGCAACCCATGTTCAATCATGGAAAACGAATACGTAAAACCAGGTAAAGGCCAAGCTTTTAACCGCGTAAAATTACGTAACCTTAAATCAGGTAAAGTTCTGGAAAAAACTTTCAAATCAGGCGAGAACCTAGAAGCGGCTGATATCGTTGAAGTAGAAATGGAATACTTGTACAACGATGGCGAAATGTGGAACTTCATGGATCCTGTTACCTTTGAACAGATCGCAGCTGATAAAACAGCAATGAGCGATGCTGCAAAATGGTTAAAAGATGATTCAAATGAAAAATGTACCATCATGTTGTTCAATGGCGTGCCTTTAAACGTGACTCCACCGAACTTCGTCGTACTTAAAATCGTTGAAACTGATCCAGGTGTTCGTGGTGATACTTCTGGCGGTGGCGGTAAGCCAGCGAAACTTGAAACAGGTGCTGTAGTACGTGTTCCATTATTCGTACAGCAAGAAGAAAGCGTTCGTGTAGATACCCGTACTGGCGACTATTTAGAACGTGCATAATGGTTTGAAAATAGACTATTATCGAGAGGGATGATTTAAATCATCCCTTTTTTTATGCCAAAGTCGTAGAGGAAAAGCAAAAGAACAGGCGTAAAGTCGCAAGGGAAAACAGCAGTACCTCGAACAACAACAATCACGCTGATTTGTATGCATCACAATATGAGGGATTGAATGGAAACTTTACAAAAGAAGTCGACGCTGACTTCGAAAATGATTTGGCTTTTGGTAGCCATTGTGGGTGCAGTCTCTTTTGGAGTTCTAGCACTGAGTCGGGGTGAGCATGTCAATGCAGTCTGGCTGGTACTTGCCGCCGCCTGTGTCTATAGCATTGCTTACCGTTTCTACAGTTTGTTTATCGCCACCAAAGTATTTGAGCTGAATGAACGCCGTTTAACGCCTGCGCATCGTCTGGCCGATGGTCTGGACTATGTGCCGACCAACAAAAGCGTTCTGTTTGGCCATCACTTTGCAGCGATTGCCGGTGCAGGTCCTTTAGTCGGTCCGATCTTGGCAGCACAAATGGGCTATTTACCCGGTACGATCTGGCTGTTAGTCGGTGTGGTGCTTGCCGGTGCAGTCCAGGATTTTCTGGTACTGTTTATTTCCACCCGTCGTGACGGTCGATCACTCGGTGAGATGGCCAAGCAGGAACTGGGTACTTTTGCCGGTATTATCGTGATGCTCGGTGCCTTGGGCGTGATGATCATCATTCTGGCAGTATTGGCGCTAGTCGTTGTTAAAGCACTGACTAACAGTCCATGGGGTGTATTCAGTATTGCAGCCACCATTCCGATTGCGATCTTTATGGGCATCTACATGCGTTTTATCCGCCCGGGTAAAATTGCTGAAGTCTCGATTATTGGTTTTGTCTTGATGATGCTGGGCATTATCTACGGTGAAAACATCGCACAACATCCATATTGGGGTCCGTTCTTTACGCTTTCTGGCACTGAACTCACTTGGGCACTGATCATTTATGGTTTCATTGCATCGGTACTGCCAGTCTGGCTATTGCTTGCTCCACGTGATTATCTGTCGACCTTCCTGAAAATTGGCGTGATTGCTGGTTTGGCCGTGGGTATCCTGTTTGCCATGCCTGAAATGAAACTGCCAGCGATTACCAAATTCATTGATGGGACTGGTCCTGTATTCGCAGGTTCTATGTTCCCATTCCTGTTCATTACTATTGCGTGTGGTGCGATTTCCGGTTTCCATGCCTTGGTTTCTTCAGGGACGACACCGAAACTGGTCAACAACGAACGCGATATCCGTATGATCGGTTATGGCGGTATGTTGATGGAATCTTTTGTAGCGATCATGGCTTTGATCTGTGCTGCAATTCTGGATCCAGGAATTTATTTTGCGATTAACTCACCAGCAGCCTTGCTCGGTACTACCGCAGAAAGCGCAGCAGAAGCAGTGCGAACCCTTGGTTTTGTGGTAACGCCTGAAGCCTTGACTTTACTGGCACAGGAAGTGGGTGAGAACTCGATTCTATCGCGTACTGGTGGTGCGCCAACTTTTGCAATTGGTATGGCGCATATCATCACCGAAATTTTCAACAGTCGTGAAATGATGGCGTTCTGGTATCACTTTGCGATTTTGTTTGAAGCACTATTCATCCTGACTGCTGTTGATGCTGGTACTCGTGCCTGTCGTTTCATGGTGCAGGATACTGTCGGTATTGTGATTCCAGCAGTAAAACAATCACATAATTTCTTCGGAAACCTGTTGGGTACTGCGGTTGCAGTGGCAGGCTGGGGCTTCTTCGTCTATCAGGGCGTAGTCGATCCACTCGGCGGGATTAACAGTTTATGGCCGCTGTTTGGTATTGGTAACCAGATTTTGGCTGCGATGGCGCTCATTCTTGGTACTGTCATTCTGTTCAAAATGAAAAAACAGAAATATGTGTGGGTGACAATTATCCCGACAGTGTTCCTGTTCATCACTTCCATGACAGCAGGCTGGCAAAAGATTTTCCACGAAAATCCAAAGATTGGTTTCTTGGCGCAGGCAGATCGTTTCAACACGGCGATTGCCAATAATGAAATCCTAGCGCCAGCGAAAACTGTGGCAGAAATGCAGACGGTAGCGATGTCGAACCAGATTAATGCTGCACTCTGTGCTTTTTTTATGATTGTAGCCTTTGTCATGTTGTTTGCTGCAATTCGCGTTATCCGTCGTGCATTGGCAAATCCTGAGCCATCTGTACATGAAGCAGAAGCGATTTATCGCGATCCTGAAGAGATTCAGCCAGCGAAAGGTCATTAAGGGGAATATTATGAATCTGAAGTTTGCCAAAAGCGGGAAAACGATGATTTATAAAATCATCAAGATGACCGTAATGTCACAAAAGGATTTAATACTGAATCCGAAAAACTGGTCGCGGATTGCGACCTTGTGGCAACGTTTGCAGCAAAGTTTCCGTCTGATGGTCGGTGTACCTGATTACCAGACCTATGTGGAGCATATGCGCAAGCATCATCCCGATCTGGAAGCCATGGACCCGAAAACATTTTATCGTCACTGTGTGGATTCCCGTTATCCATCTGCGGGCGGTGATATGAAGAAGTGTCCGTGTTAATCATTAATTCATAGCAAGCGCCTTTCGGGGCGCTTTTTTTTATCGTTAAAAATTAATATGAGGAATAGACGATCGCGTTAAATCTGAGGTCATTGATTGAGCTAGCGTAGAAAAGTTTTATTATAAAAATCCATGAAATCGCTTAAGTCTCTATACCTTTTAAGTATGATTCTTTTCAAATAGATGGATGAGCTCAGATTGGTATTTTGAGATTTGAGCGAAAAGAAAAATGATCTCTATTTGTGTCGATCATTTTATTTGTTTTCTGCGCTTCTTACTTCTTTTCAACCTGATCATTTTGACTCTTCTATTATTTAAATCCTCGCCATTTTCTAATCAGTATTTTTATTCAGTTACACAGACAGATGATTGATCTTTTGGGAAAATTTAAATTTCAGTGTATGTTAATCTTAGGCCATGTTTTATTAAGGAAATTATTGTGATCTGGGGCATGAAACAAAAGGAAAATAACGACATTGCACACATCAATACTGTGCTTGAACAAAAAATTGCAAGTTATGCACCCAAGATCCAGCGTTTTTTTGAAGAAGTTAATGCCATTGTGTTGGATAAGCAGGCCCAGACCACACTGGCACTCTGTTGTTTGATTGCAGGCGGACATGTCTTATTTGAAGATTTACCCGGATTGGGTAAAACTACATTAGCCAGCAGTCTGGCACATCTGGCTGGGTTAAAGTTCCAGCGGATTCAATTTACCAATGACATGCTGGCCAGTGATGTCATCGGTATTAACATGTTTAACCAGAAAGAACATCAGTTCGAGTTTAAACAAGGCCCGATTTTTACTCAGATTTTACTGGCAGATGAAATCAACCGTTGTAGTCCCAAAACCCAAAGTGCCTTACTCGAAGCCATGGAAGAAGGCTATGCCACCATTGATGGCGTACGCTATGCCTTACCGAAACCTTTCTGGGTGATTGCCACACAAAACCCGCTGTTTCAAAGTGGTACTTATGCTTTGCCGGAATCCCAACTGGATCGTTTCCTGATGCGTTTGTCTTTGGGTTATCCATCGCGCCATGCAGAAAAACTGTTATTACAACAGGAATCCCGTTTTGCCCTGATTGCGAGTCTGGCGCATATTTTTACTGAAGATGAAATTCTGGATCTACAAAGTCTGGCGCATCAGGTGTTTATTAGTGAAGCTATTCAGGAATATCTGCTCGATCTGGCAGAAGAAACTCGTAAAAGCCGTCATGGACTTTCTACTCGTGGTTTACTGGCCTTGAAGCGTGCCGCACAGGCGCATGCCCTGATTCAGCAACGCGCTTTTGTCACGCCGGATGATGTGCAGGCTGTATTTGTCGCGGTGACCTCCCATCGTCTGGGTTTGAGTGAAGCTGAAACCTCTAATGTCATGCAACAGGTTGCGGTCAGCTAAAGGAGTCCTCTCTTGGATAAGACCTGGCAAAAATGGCTGGCCAAACGCTTTCAATTTTCCAAGCAGAAACAGCTCTCGCAGAAAGATGTGCTGGTATTTATCTATCAGCAGGGCTATCTGTATCTGGTGTTGATCTTCATCACCTTTGTGGCGGGAGTGAACTATGCCAATAACCTGATTTTAGGTTTCTGCTTTTTAATCAGCGCGGTGCTGTGTGTCAGTTTTTATCTGACGTTTAAACAGTTGCATGACCTGCAAATTGAATTGATCGCAGATGATGTGGGGCAGGTCGGTCATAGCGTGAATCTGCATCTTTATTTTCAACAACAGCAACTTCGCCCCCGCTATTTGTATATCAAAGCAGGGAATCAGCTAGCGAAAGTTTATCTGAATGCACAAAAACAGCAATTTATTCTGCCATTTTATGCAGAGCAACGTGGCAAGTTTGATTACCCGGCGATTCAGATTTATTCGGTTTATCCCTTTGGTCTGGTTCGAGCCTGGACCTATCTTTATCATCAGCATTCGGCCTGGGTCGCGCCTAAAGCTGGAGTTTTTAGCACAGAAAATAAATATCACTTTAACCGTTTTGAACCGGATATGGATGAGTTCCGTGAATTGCGCAATTACCAGTCAGGTGATTCCTTGCAGGCGGTGTCCTGGAAGCAGTTTGCGCGTGGACAAGGCCTGTATGTCAAAGTCTTCGAGCAATATGAGGATGAACACAGTATCGAGATTCATTATGCACATATGCCGAGTCAGTCACATGAAGAAAAACTTGAATTTGTGATGGGTCTGGTCGAGCAGTGCGAGCAGCAGCAATGTGCGTATAGTCTGCATTTGCCACAGGCCGAATTGCCTCAGGGCGCAGGTGAAGAACAACTGCGGAAAGCCAAACAATTGTTGGCGCAGGCCTAAGGCGGGTAAATTCATGATCAATGCAAAAATCCGTACCTCGATTGTGCTGACTTTGGGCCTGATTCTCATCGCCCAGATGGCATTTATTCCAGTTCTACTCAGTATTATTTTTGCGATTAGTATTGTATGTATCTGGATTTTCCTGAAACGTCAGCAGCCATTTCCCAAAACGGGCACTTTTCTACTGACGGCTTTGGCACTCGGCAGTATTTATTTGAGCCATCATAGTTTTATTGGTGTTGAGGCTGGGGTAGCAGTTTTATCTACTTTTTTATTTGCTAAATCACTGGAAAGTAAAAATAAACGTGACCTGATTATTCTGTTTAATTTTGCCCTGTTTGTTGCTGCCAGCTCATTCCTATATAGCCAATCTTTTGGGATGGCGATTGTGATCGTGCTGTGTTTAATCAGCTGTCTGATTGGTTTGTACCGGATTCAGACTAGCGATTTTGAGCAGGAGCAGATCACTCAGCGCGTAGCATTGCAACAGGATGCCAAACATGTGGGCAAGTTTATCTTGTACGCTGTTCCATTTTTTATCTTGCTGTTTATTTTCTTTCCGCGCTTGCCACCACTTTGGCATATTCCCATTCCTGAAAATAAGGGTGTGACCGGCATTGGCGATAGTATGTCACCTGGGGATATTGCTGAATTATCCCAATCCAGTGCCCTTGCTTTCCGGATTATTGGTGATATCAGCAAGCTTCCGCCACGCTCAGAACTCTATTGGCGAGCCTTGGTGCTAGATGAATATGATGGGCAACGCTGGACCAGCAGTTTCGTCAATCAGCAGCCTTTAATGCGACAACCGATGGATACTTCACCCGTACCTACAGGCTGGAACTACCAATATCTGGCTGCGGATCCTTCGGTGTTCTGGATCATGGGGTTGGAAAAATCGATACCTGTGGAACGCCGTTATTATAACCGTCAGGATTGGAGCATTGTGCCGAGACGGCTCACGCAACGTGTTGAACCGATTTCGTTACAATGGATCGGAACGGGATATGACCCTCAGGCTTTGCCAACGCAATATATCGAAAGAACGAATACTCAGGTGCAGCGCCGACTTGACCCGAGAGCGCAACAATTAGCACAACGTCTATATGCGCAAAGTGCGGAAGATCCTCAGCGTTATGTGCAGCAAGTCTTGAACTGGTATCAGCAGAATAATTTTGTTTATACCTTAAAGCCGGGCCAATTAGGACAAAACCGGATTGATGAGTTCCTGTTTAATTCCCGGCAAGGCTTTTGTGAACACTATGCCTCGAGTTTCGTGATGTTGATGCGTTATGTCGGGATTCCTGCACGGGTGGTCACCGGCTATCAGGGGGGGGAGTTGGCACCAGATCGCATGAGCTGGGAAGTCCGGCAGCTCGATGCGCACGCCTGGACAGAAGTCTGGATTGACCAGAAATGGCAACGCTTTGATCCAACCGCAATGATCACTCCACAGCGTATAGATGATGGTATGCAAAATCTGCTTTCTCAGGATGCATGGGTATCGGCAAATCAGTCGATCTGGAACTCGCAGCATAATCTATGGATCACCAAACTACGTGTTTGGAGCGATTATGCCAGCTACCAATGGCAAAGTAAGGTGGTGGGTTATAATGCAGAATCACAACAGAGCTGGTTATCAAAATTAGGACTCGGTTCAGTTTATTCGAGTGTCATAATTTTACTGGGCAGTATTGCACTATTGATTTTGGCCTATGTGTTCAGAATTTATCTGAAAGCCCGACAGGCTCAATCTCCATTTGATCGTGCGATTCAACAACTGAATCAATCTTTAGCTGACGATCTCAAAAAACAGCCCGCTGAAACTTTTCATCACTGGATGCAGCGTTTATCCCAACAGACTCAGGTTGAAAACCAGACAGCATTTATTCAAGCTATCCAAATCTTTGAAAAAAATCTGTACTCGGGAATCTCAACAACTGAGCAAGAATTGAAAAAATTCAAGGATTTGCTTAAAACTTGTGCGGACGTTTTAAAAACTAAATGAAAAGGCTTGTTTTCGGTCGGAAAAATTTATAATATGCCAAGCATTCTAGGTGTATAGCTCAGTTGGTTAGAGCGCTACGTTGACATCGTAGAGGTCTCCAGTTCGAGTCTGGATATACCTACCAAGATTCTAAAAGCTCATTCTAAGAATGGGCTTTTTTTATTACGCTATTGAAATGTAATTTTTTTTATTTCATAAGTATTTCAGCCTCCACTGAACTAAATATCAAATATAAAAATATCAGATCAAGCTCTTAAATATTCAAGCAGCATAGTCGGCATTTGCCAATACTTTTAAGAACAAGATAAGCGTCTTCATAAAAATTAAGCTCATGATTTCACTTAAACTTACAATACTGAACATTGATTTATTTAAATGATGATTCATTCTGTATTCAGATCTTCATAAATTTAAAGGATACTTATTAGGGATATATTCTGTTTTAGACTTAATTCAGGATGCATAAATGAAGTACTCATTTATACAGCAGGCTTTCACTGGTCCCGTGGATATCGTAGGGGATATTCATGGTGAGATTGCCGCGCTGGAACAACTGATCCAGGTATTAGGTTATGACCGGAATGGTCATCATCCAGAACAGCGCAAACTAATTTTTGTCGGTGATCTATGTGACCGGGGGCAAGACAGTATTGCGGTGATCAAACGCGTCAAACAGCTGGTAGATGAAGGCTATGCACAATGTGTGATGGGTAATCATGAATTGAACCTGTTGACCGATACTTTGCGGGAAGGCAATGGCTGGTTTTTTGGTTCACCGCATCAGGATGATCTGAAACCTTTTGATTCGATCCAAGCCTCAGTCAAAGATCGACAATGGATTCTGGGTTTTTTAAATAGCTTACCGTTGGCCTTGGAGTCGGAGCAGCTGCGTGTTGTGCATGCCTGTTGGCATCAAGGATCAATTGATCAATTACGCAATTCTGGTTTTACTTCACTTGGTGAAGCCTATGCTAATTTTGCTCAGCATACAGCGCTGGATCTGCAAGCCTTAGGTATTAATGAATTAATACAGAATGAACAGCAACAATACCAACACCAGTTCAAAGACCCAGCTGCAACTTTACCTTTATTGCAACATCTCGCAGAAAAAGAGCTACGTGAGCAAATGCACAATCCGATTCGGGTCATTACTTCTGGTGCGGAAAAAATCGCCTTAGAACCGATTTATGCCCGTGGAAGGTGGCGGATGATCGACCGCGTGCCATGGTGGGACAGCTATACCGACCAAATTCCAGTCATTACTGGACATTATTGGCGGAACTTTAAATCTACTGAAGAAAAAACCGGTTTACTCAAATCGATCGATGCACTGCAATGGTATGGACAGCAACAAAACGTATTTTGTGTGGATTATTCAGTGGGTAAACGCTATCTCGATCGTCAACAGGGTGTCGCGTTCAGACATCGACTCGGCGCCTTAAGATTTCCAGAAAATATCTTGAGCTTTGAAGATGGCAATCAGTATTCAGTTCAGCGGTTCTGAGAAAAGGCAATTTTCTGATACAAAAAAAGCAGCTTTTCCAGCCGCTTTTTTTACAGAATCTAGATTTTATTCTGCTTCGATTATTTCATAATCATGGGTGATTTCAACACCGCCATCAGACAGCATTTTGCTGGCAGAGCAATATTTTTCAGCAGAAAGTTCTACGGCTTTTGCGACCTGTTTCTCTTTAATCGCTTTGCCGGTCACTACAAAATGCAAGTGAATTTTCGTGAATACTGCCGGAATTGTATCTGCACGTTCAGCCTTTAATTCGCAGCGTACATCGGTAATATCCTGACGAGCCTTCTTTAAAATGGTAACAATATCAAAAGATGCACAACCGCCCAGACCCGTTAAAAGCAGTTCCATAGGACGGGGACCACGGTTTTCACCACCGTATTCAGCTGAACCATCCATGATAAGGCTATGACCACTTTGAGTTTTTGCTTCAAAAGCAACATTCTCTAACCAATGAACGCTTGTTTGCATTGCAACTACCTAAAAAAAGCTATAAATTTATCAAGTAACTGTACACTAACATAAATTGGGTTGATACGGAATTTCAATCCCACTGTGTGACAAGTTCACATTAGGTCTTGTGCGATCTATAAATTATCCATAATCGGAACTGTTAGCATGACTTCAAACTTTTCACAATTAAGCACTGATGCGCTTTCTCCGGGGCAATTACCAGAATCCGTGAAAGCACTGTTAAAACGTGCATATATTAATCGTTATCCAAAACGTACCACGATCATTGATGCAGGATCAGAATCTAAATCTTTATATTTAATTCTGAAGGGGTCTGTATCTATCATTCTTCGTGAAGATGATGATCGTGAAATTGTCGTGGCTTATTTAAATGCGGGTGACTTCTTTGGGGAAATGGGTCTATTCGAGGTTAATCCACAACGTACTGCGGAAGTTCGTACGCGTGATGTGTGTGAAATTGCCGAAATTACCTATGAAAACTTTCACGAAATCAGCAAGCAATATCCTGATCTGAGCTATGCGGTATTTGCTCAATTAGTACGTCGTTTGAAAAATACCACACGTAAAGTCACTGATCTGGCATTTATTGATGTTTCAGGCCGGATTGCACGTTGTCTGATCGACCTGTCTTCACAGCCAGAAGCGATGATTTTGCCGAATGGCCGTCAGATTCGTATTACCCGTCAGGAAATTGGTCGCATTGTTGGCTGTTCCCGCGAAATGGTCGGACGTGTACTAAAAACCCTGGAAGAGCAGGGCATGATCGAAACCGATGGTAAAGCCATCCTGATCTTTGATGCTTCATTAGAAGAAGCATCTGAAGCAGTGGCAGATGGTGCCATAGACGAATAATCCAGATATTAAAAAGCAAATCTTCGGATTTGCTTTTTTTATGCGTCATTACTTAATCCATAAAAATTTAGAACAAGCTTCTCAGAAAAGATGATTTAAGCTCCCCTTATAATTCCGATAGGCTATAGCTCACTTGATCTCAATTCACTGAATAAAATTCACAGGATGTTTTTATGCAATTCAGACCGTTGGCGGATACCGGCATTCTTTTGCCAGAAATTTGTTTGGGCACCATGACCTTTGGTGAGCAGAACACGCAAGAACAGGCTTTTCAGCAACTGGATTATGCTTTAGATCAGGGACTGTATTTCTGGGATACTGCGGAAATGTACCCGGTACCGCCAAAACCTGAAACGCAAGGTGCTACCGAGCGTATTATCGGGAACTGGATCGCTGCACGTGGTGGCCGTGACAAACTCTTTTTAGCCTCAAAAATTGCCGGACCATCGCAAGGTGGTAGCCATATCCGGGATGGTCAAACCCGTTTCGTTGCCGATGAAATTTCAGCAGCCATTGACCAGTCATTGTCACGCCTACAAACGGATTATATTGATCTGTATCAGTTACACTGGCCGCAACGCCCAACCAATTTCTTTGGCAAGTTGGGTTATGGCAATGCTGAAGCGGCAGAAGACCGTGCCGTAACGGATCTGGAAGAAACCCTGACTGCCTTGCAGGATGAAATTAAAAAAGGCCGTATCCGTTATATTGGTCTTTCCAATGAAACCCCGTGGGGCACGATGAAATTTCTGCACCTCGCAGAGAAATTAGGTTTGTCCAAATTTGTCAGTGTACAAAACCCATATAACCTGCTGAACCGTACTTATGAAATTGGCATGTCAGAAATTGCCCGATATGAAAATGTAGGTTTGTTGGCGTATTCACCTTTGGCATTTGGTTATCTGACCAGTAAATTCCGTCATGGTGCGCGTCCTGCCAATGCACGTGTAACGCTATTCTCCCGCTTTAGCCGCTATAGCAATCCGCAAAGTGAATGGGCAACCGAGCAATATGCCCAGCTGGCAGAACAGCATGGCTTAAGTCTTACCCAATTGGCTTTGGCCTTTATCAAGCAGCAGTTCTTTGTGACCAGTACCATTATCGGTGCGACCAATCTGGATCAGCTGAAAGAAAATATTCAGGCATTTGAAATCGATCTATCAGAAGAAATTCTTAAAGCTATTGAAGATATTCACCGTCAGCAGCCGAACCCTGCACCTTAACTTTGTGCTGATTGAAATGCACCCTCCTATGAGGGTGTTTTTATTTTAAGAATTAACAAAGTTGAGTCCACACAACCTAGATGTCAGAAATTAAAAACGGCATAATCAAATGAACATAAGAAGATGAGCTTTAAAAAATGAATCCAGAAGCCACGACATTACCAACTACAGTATTAGTGAAAGCCACGAGTCGAATAGCCGAGCAATTACAGCTTACGCAATCGGAACTTGCTGCCATTCTCGGCGTCCCGGAGCAAGAGGTATTATCGCTTGTGCAAATGGATGATTTAGCTCCGCATACGAAGGAAAACAGGCACTCGCTTTATTATCAGCAATTGTTTAAGCTTGCTGGTGGCGATTTTGAAGTAATGCGCCTTTTTATCAATTCACCCAATCGCTCTCTAGATGATCAGTTACCACGTAGGCTGATCCAAACGCCGCAAGGATTCAGCCAAGTAATCGATGTTCTGGAACGGATGCGACACATTTAAGTCGTCTTCATTGATCAGAAAGGAAATTCAATACAGGTCATCTGAACAAGCAGATAAAAATTCTATTTGGCGCTCTTGAAATCTGCTTTATATATACCAATATTATTACTGATATCTGTCTTCTAATATAAATTAAGTTTTTGAAAAATATATAAAAATGATTTGAAATTTTATCAAGCGTACCCATATATCCATCAAGTAGAAAATTTGTTGTGAGGAATAACAAGAATGCGTTTTGAAAAATTTACCAATCGCCTGCAGCAAACCCTTTCCGATGCGCAATCGCTGGCCATGAGCAAGGACCATACTTCGATTGATGGAATTCACATCTTGGCCACCTTGATGGACGAAGCATCCAATGTCAGCCTGCTGCAACAGGCCGGTGCCAATCTGCGTGAGTTACAGACCAAGTTGCAAACAGCATTAAGCAATGCGGCAACCCTGACCAATCCATCAGCAGATATCAACCTCAGTCCTGAAGCGGCAAAAGTATTGCATCTGGCAGACAGCTTTGCGCAAAAAGCCGGAGATGAGTTTTTATCTACGGATTGGGTGCTGTTGGCGCTGGCAGAAACCGGAAATACCAAAACTTTATTAAATAGTGTTGGCGTAAAGGCAGAGACTTTAAGCCAAGTGATTAATCAATTTCGAGGCGATGAAAAAGTCATGAGCAATAATCATGAAGATCAGCGTGATTCACTGAATAAGTACACCATTGATTTAACTGAACGTGCGTTGGCAGGCAAGCTTGATCCTGTGATTGGCCGTGATGATGAAATCCGCCGTACCATTCAGGTCTTATCACGCCGTACCAAAAATAACCCGGTACTCATCGGTGAGCCAGGGGTCGGTAAAACTGCAATCGTCGAAGGTCTGGCGCAGCGGATTATCAATGGTGAAGTGCCTGAAGGACTCAAAGGTAAACGTGTTTTATCACTTGATCTGGGTTCTTTGCTGGCCGGTGCCAAATACCGTGGTGAGTTTGAAGAACGCTTAAAAGCCGTTCTGAAAGATATTGCCAAACATGAAGGCGAAATCATCCTGTTTATCGACGAGTTGCATACGCTGGTGGGTGCCGGTAAAGGTGATGGCGCGATGGATGCCGGTAACATGCTGAAACCTGCGTTGGCCCGTGGCGAGCTGCGCTGTGTCGGTGCGACCACACTGGATGAATATCGTCAGTATATTGAAAAAGATGCAGCGCTGGAACGTCGTTTCCAGAAAGTACTGGTCGATGAGCCAAGCGTGGAAGATACCATTGCGATTCTGCGTGGTCTGAAAGATCGCTATGCCACCCATCACGGGGTACAGATTCTGGATTCCGCGATTATTGCGGCGGCGAAAATGTCACATCGTTATATCACCGACCGTCAGTTGCCGGATAAAGCTATTGACCTGATTGATGAAGCAGCATCGCGCATCAAAATGGAACTCGATTCTAAACCAGAAGCACTGGATAAACTGGAACGCCGTCTGATTCAGTTAAAAATGCAGCTGGAAGCGGTGAAAAAAGATGAAGACTCAGGTGCCAAAGCTGAGATTCAATACTTGTCCGATCAGATCGCCACAGTTGAAAAAGAGTATCATGACCTGGAAGAAGTCTGGCGTGCAGATAAAGCGCTGGTCGAAGGCAATAAAGACGTACAGATCAAACTGGATCAGGCACGTACAGCACTTGAAAAAGCGCAACGTGAAGGTGATCTGGGCGAAGCCGCGCGTTTGCAATATGGCGTGATACCAGAGTTGCAAAAGCAGCTTGAACTGGCTGAAAAAGCCGATGAAAGCGCAACGCCAAAATTGCTGCGTAACAAAGTCACCGACAATGAAATTGCTGAAGTAGTGAGTGCTGCGACCGGTATTCCGGTTGCGAAAATGCTGCAAGGCGACCGTGACAAATTGCTACATATGGAAGAATTCCTGCATAACCGTGTAGTAGGGCAAGATGAAGCCGTGGTGGCGGTATCCAATGCAGTACGCCGTTCACGTGCCGGTCTGTCAGATCCGAACCGACCAAGTGGATCATTCCTGTTTCTGGGTCCAACGGGTGTGGGTAAAACAGAATTGACCAAAGCTCTGGCAAATTTCCTGTTTGACAGCGACGATGCCATGGTGCGTATCGATATGTCAGAATTTATGGAAAAACATTCGGTCAGCCGTTTGGTTGGTGCGCCTCCGGGCTATGTCGGTTATGAAGAAGGTGGGGTGCTTACTGAAGCCGTACGTCGTAAACCGTATAGTGTGATCTTGTTTGATGAAGTCGAAAAAGCGCATCCGGACGTATTTAACATCTTGCTACAGGTACTGGATGATGGCCGTTTAACTGACTCGCAAGGCCGGGTAGTGGACTTTAAAAACTCTGTGATCGTCATGACTTCGAACCTGGGTTCGCAGGATGTACGTGAATTGGGCGGTAATGCCACAAAAGAAGAAGTCCGTACGGTGGTGATGAATGCGGTATCGGAACATTTCCGTCCAGAATTTATTAACCGTATTGATGAACTGGTAGTGTTCCATGCGCTGGAAAAAGACCAGATTCGCGGTATTGCCGATATCCAGTTGAACCGTTTACGTCAACGTCTGGCAGAACGTGATATGCGCTTGTCGGTAGATGACAGTGCTTTCGATCAGTTAATCGATGCTGGCTTTGATCCACTGTATGGTGCGCGCCCCCTGAAACGTGCAATCCAGCAGCGTATTGAAAATGGTCTGGCGCAGAAAATCCTGGGCGGAGAGTTCCAGCCGGGCGATACCATTCTGGTGAAAGCTGAAGCAGGTGAGTTAATCTTTGAAAAAATGAAACTTAACTAAACCGCTTCTCCTTGCAACAAAAAACCCAGCCTAGGCTGGGTTTTTTTTAATCTTATTTTTAACTTCGAGCATTGCAACACTTTTGTATTCTTGTTGCGGCGAGCTTTAAAGCATGGCTTAAAACTCAGCTCAGGGAAAATAAAGAAGATATCAATCGTGATAAAGACAGTTAATTCATCATCAAATTACACTTGCGGATGACGGATTTTCCAGGCACGGTGAATCTTTTGATTCCGCTTGAAGTCAGGTCCAATGGTTTCCTGGGTAATTTCTTCAACATCAAAGAAGGCCAGAATTTCTTCATCCATCTCAAAACCACGATAGTTATTTGAGAAATACAAGGTACCATCAGTGGTTAAGCGGTTCATCGCACGTTTTAACAGGGACAAATGGTCGCGCTGTACGTCAAAGGTCCCGTAGAATTTCTTCGAGTTTGAGAAGGTTGGTGGATCAATAAAGATCAGCTCATATTGCTCATGACCTTCTTTTAGCCATTCGAAACAGTCAGAGGCAAAGAACTGATGCTGTTCATCCGCATGATCCACGGTTAAGCCGTTCAGAACAAAATTTTCTTTAGACCAGTTCAAATAAGTATTCGACAGATCGACGCTGGTTGTACTTGCAGCACCACCCAAAGCAGCATGTAAACTTGCCGTTGAGGTATAGCTGTACAGGTTCAGGAAGTGTTTGCCTTTTGCTTCACATGCAATACGTAAACGCATTTGACGGTGATCCAGGAACAGACCGGTATCCAGGTAATCGGTCAGGTTGACCAGAATCTTGGCCTTGCCTTCCTGTACGATAAAACGCTTGGATGCTGTACTTTGTTTGGTGTACTGGTTTTTACCTTCCTGACGCGCACGCGTTTTGATAAAGATCGCATCACGACCCAGACCTGTTACTGCACGAATCGCTTGTAGTGCCAGGTTAAAACGTTTCTTGGCTTTTTCCGGATCAATAGTTTTAGGTGGCGCATATTCTTGTACATGCAAACGCTCGCCATACAGATCTACTGCGACGTTAAAATCAGGTAAATCTGCATCATAGAGACGTAAACAATGGATCTGTTCCTTGACTGCCCATTTTTTTAGAGCTTGCATATTTTTGGTCAGACGGTTGGCAAACTCCATCGCACCTTCAATCGGTTCAAACTGCTGAGGCTGCCAGCTTTCTAGGAATGGACGTACCACTGCGGCCGGTTTAACCGTACCGAAGCGGATATAGATCGGCAATTTACCATTCATCAAACGCAGGATTTGCGGATCATTGAACGCCAGCACATCGGCCTGTTCCACTTGGGAGGCAATCACAGCCGCTTTTTGATTCGGGAAATTCTTTTGCAATAAAGCCGATAAACCCAGGTATAAAGAACGGTTTTGCGCTTTATCGCCGAGACGTTCGCCATATGGCGGGTTGGTCACGAAGAATACTTTCTTGCCTTCTGCATGGAAATCAGGCCAGTCATTTAAAGTCCGTTCTTCGATCATGATATTGTCGAGTGCGGATTCAAAACCCGCCGCGATAATATTTTGTCTGGTGGCTTTCACAGCTTCCCAGTCTGCATCGAAGGCATAGAATTGCGGTAATGGATTTTCCATTGCGGCTTGGTGGCGTTCAGCAGCTTCTGCCTTGATGCTCATCCACAGTTCATGGTCATGACCATTCCAGCCATTAAAACCGAAACGGCGTACCAGGCCAGGCGCACGGTCGGTCAGGATCATCAGTGATTCAATAATGAATGTTCCTGAACCACACATTGGATCGACAATGATGTCCGGATTAATCTGTTTAAGCTGGCCTTTTTGCAGAATCGCAGCAGCCAGGTTTTCTTTGATCGGTGCATCAGTCATGAAACGGCGATAACCGCGTTTATGCAAAGAGTCGCCAGACAGGTCCAGGCAGTAAGTATGTTCTTTCTTGCCTGCCAGAATATACATGGTGATTTCAGGCTGTTTGGTATCAATGCTTGGACGTTTGCCTACGGCTTCCATAAAGGAATCTACGACACCATCTTTGGCACGTAAAGTCGCAAACTGGGTATTGACCTTGATATCACGTTCGACATGCAAACGAATCGCAAAGGTACTTTGTGGTGCAAAAATCAGCGACCAGTCAAAGCTGAGAGCCCCTTCATAGAGTTCTTCTGCCACATCACGGGCATCATGAGAAAATTCAATTTCATGCGTGTGGATCGGCATCAAGACACGTGAAGCCAGACGTGACCACATGCAGATACGATAAGCATTTTCCAGTGTACCTTTAAAGGTTAAACGGCCTGGAAAACGCTCAATATTCTGAACACCTAAGCCTTGTATTTCTTCTTCTAATAAGGTTTCCAGACCATCGGCACAGGTGACCCAATAATTGCTTAAACGTGGAGAGGTATTCATATAATAGAGAGACCAAAAAAGATAAATAAAAAACTGCGCTAAGTTTACCGTATTTTTATATTGAAAGCTTTTGAAATTCTCTGAAAGGCCGTGGCATGTGATAGAGAAAAATAATATTCACACTATAAATTGAGGAACTGGTATGCATTTTGCTCTATACATGGCAAATCAGGCGGTCAGTCGATGGGGAGCGATGGCTGCCTGATTTTTCAATTTTATAATGGGGGTTAAGATGTTAGAGAATCAGTTACGCAACCATGACGCTTTTTCAGTGGCCACTTTAATCTATGCGCGTTTACGACGTGTTTCAGGTCGGGTGATTGATGCAATTTATCTGGCAGAGAACCTGGATTATGCCCGGCATGTGATTCAACTGGCAGAGCAGACCCAAGACCCAGATTTGAATCATCTGATCCAGCGCCTGAAAATGGTACTGGGGATTTCGGAAACAGCACAAGATTCACCAACAGAATCTGCACACCCAAGCCAGCAGGAAGGGCTGATCTCGGTCGAACCGGATGAAGACGATATCTATCGTGCACAGGTGTCACATCGTTATATTGGTGCACTGCGTTAAACCTGAGATGGGTGTGAATGCTCCAGACTGAAGCACCCGTTGGTTTTGTACTTAAAATCAGCAAGATGCAAATCGGGTTAAATTATCTTATTGAAAAAATACAAAGGAATCTGATTTTCTATTTTTAGTGTTCAGATGCTTTTTGTACAAGTAGCAGCGTGGCCAACTATAAAAATTCGCCAATCTCTGTATAATATGTTGACTTAACGCATAAGGAATCTCTCATGCACTTGGCGGCATTGCATACACCGAGCCAGATTCAACTCAATAAAGAAGGTAATCTAAAACACTTCTTGACCATCGAAGGTCTTTCTAAAGAAACCCTGACAAAAATATTGGACACTGCGCAGTCCTTTTTTAATGACCAAAATCAGCTGATCACCAATAATTTGCTCGAAGGTAAAACGGTGATGAACCTGTTCTTCGAAAATTCTACCCGTACCCGCACCACCTTTGAAGCCGCTGCCAAGCGCCTTTCTGCCAACGTTCTCAATATTGATATTGCCCGTTCGAGTACTTCCAAAGGTGAAACCCTGCGTGACACGTTATGGAATCTGGAAGCCATGGCGGCCGATATTTTTGTGGTACGTCATTCATCTTCAGGGGCAGCGCATTTTATTGCCAAAGATGTCTGCCCAACGGTGGCAATTATTAATGCCGGTGATGGCCGTCATGCGCATCCGACTCAAGCGATGCTGGACATGCTGGCCATTCGCCGCGAAACCAATAAAAAATTCGAAGAAATGTCGATTGCCATTATTGGCGATATCAAGCATTCACGTGTCGCGCGTTCAGATGTAGCCGCCTTGCAAACTTTAGGCTGTCAGGATATCCGGGTGATTGCACCGAATACCTTGCTGCCATTAGGCTTTGAAGAATATGGCGATGGTGTTCGTCTATTTAACAATATGGAAGACGGCATCAAAGACTGCGACGTGATCATTACCTTACGTATTCAAAACGAGCGTATTGATTCTCCGGCACTGGCCTCGCAAGCAGAGTTCTACAAAATGTATGGCTTGAATAAAGAACGTCTTGCCATGGCCAAACCGGATTGTATCGTGATGCATCCGGGACCAATGAACCGCGGCGTTGAAATCGACTCAAGTATTGCGGATGGTCCGCAATCTGTGATTTTGAAGCAGGTGACCAATGGTATTGCCGTGCGTATGGCGGTGTTGGCTTTATCGATGCAAGGCCAGTTACAAGAACAAGGTTTGATTGAAGCGATTGCGGGTTAAGGAATAAGTCATGACTATTGTAAAAATTGAAAATGTCCGTGTTCTTGATCCGATCCAAAACACTAATTCTATCCAGACCGTGTATCTGGAAAATGGTAAATTCGTTGCAGAAACAGCAGACGTCTTTGAAACGATTGATGGTCAAGGTAAATGGTTAATGCCAACCATGGTCGATTTGTGTGCGCGTTTACGTGAACCGGGTCAACAGCAACACGGTACGCTTAAGTCTGAAGGAAAAGCGGCACGTGAAAATGGCATTTTGCACGTATTTACGCCACCCGATTCAAAGCCAATCGTACAAGATAATGGTGCGCTGATTCACGGTCTGGTCGAAAAAGCCATGCTGGATGGTGGGATCTATCTTCAAGTGATTGGTGCGCAAACCCAAGGCTTAAATGGTCAACAACCGGCAAATATGGCGGGCTTGAAAAAGGGCGGTTGTACTGCGGTTTCCAATGCCAGTGCGCCGTTTGCCAATGATGATGTGGTACTGCGTACCCTTGAATATGCTGCAGGCTTAGACCTGACGGTGGTGTTCTATGCGGAAGAACCACAAATTGCCAAAGACGGCTGTGTGCATGAAGGGTTTATTGCATCACGTCAGGGCTTGCCGATGATTCCGGCACTGGCTGAAACCGTGGCGATTGCCAAATATCTGTTGATGATTGAATCAACCAAAGTACGAGCACACTTTGGTCTGTTGTCTTGTGGTGCTTCGGTGGAATTGATCCGTATTGCCAAGGAAAAAGGCTTACCGGTGACCTGTGATGTGGCCATGCATCAGTTACATTTAACTGATCATTTGATTGATGGATTTAACTCTCTTGCACATGTGCGTCCACCGCTTCGTTCTGAACAGGACAAAGAATTACTGCGTCAGGGTGTAAAATCAGGTGTGATTGATGCGATTTGTACTCATCATGAACCACTAAGCAGCTCTGCGAAAATGGCGCCGTTTGCTGAAACGCAGCCAGGTTTCACTGCTTTTGATACCTATGTACCTTTTGGTCTGCAACTGATTCGTGAGGGATTGTTGACTCCACTGGAATGGGTGGAAAAAGTGACCCTAGCTCCGGCACGTGTTGCACAAATGGCAGATCGATGGATAAATGAATCAGGCTGGGTGTTGCTAGATCCGGAACTGGAATGGACCCTGAATAAAGAAAGTATCGTGTCACAAGGTAAAAATACCCCGTTAATTAATCAAAAAGTGCTGGGTAAAGTGGTTCAAACTTTTGCTGCTTAAGTGATCCCAATTTTATAAAAGTCAGCTTCGGCTGGCTTTTTTTATTTTTTAAATTTTGTGTTGGTAAAATGAGTACTCAATAAAAATAGTGAAACTTTATGATATTCATACAATTATTTACATTTTAAAAAAATGGGGATCGTTACACTGATTAAATATTAAACATTAGAAAAATCAAAAGAATGGTGACGATTATGAATATAGACTTTATAGAACGCTTAAAAAGCGATGTTACGGCGATTGTGCTTCAAGGTGAAACCGAGCATTTATTTGCCAAAGATCAAGCTTTGGCTCAATTCCATCCCATATTTTTAAGTATATTGCGTTCACGTCCCGCCTGGATCGAGAATCTTGGTCAGCAACTTAATCCAAAAATTCATGAATTATTCAATGCAAACCCGGCACTCAAGCAGCAGTTTCTCGATCAAGTGGATCAGAGCGCGCCGCAAGATGAAATAGAGCATACCTTGAACCGGTCAATTGTACCGACTATGAATTTTTTACAGACCGAAGCGGGTGCTTCAAGTCCGGAAGCGATTAGCCATTTGCTGGAAACCCACGCCGATTCGATTCAGCGCGCATTACCCCTTTGGGCTGGCCCTATTCTGGCAGCGCTTGGAGTTTCACCCTTGGCAGGGCAAAATTTAAATCAGGAGCCTGTATTGGCGGAGCAGACCATCATTGTTCAGGAAGAAAGAAAAACCGGCTTTTTATGGCCGTTTATTATTTTTCTGATCCTGGCGGGTTTGATCCTGTTTTTGGTTCGTAGCTGCATGCAGGATGATGTTGAAGATTCAAATACCCAAGCGACCAGTGAAGTTGCTGCAGCTCAGCCTGCATCCTTGCGATTAAGTACAGGCAGTAATGGCGAAATTGTCAGTTGTCAATTACAGCTGAATAATCCGCAGTATATGGAAATTTTGCAAAACGAGATCAAACAGATCTTTAATTATAATATTGGTTGTGGGGCGCTGAGCAGTGAGGTTTATCATTCAGAATTTATTGATCAGGATACTATTCCGACTGTGTTGAGAACAATGCAGGGAATGCCAAATGTGTCACTTGACTGGATTGGCAATCAGGTTTCAGTGCGTGCAGCAACCAATGCAGAGGCCGAGCGTCTGGCAGCACAAATTCGTAGTCTGGCCAAAAATGTCACAGTGGTGACCCAGCAGCCGCTCAATAGAAGTGACGTGATTAATACCGCCAATAGTGAGGCAGAACAAGCCTTGGCCAGTATCAAGACCGATAATGTTAAAGCGCTGGATGTGGCGACTGCACTGAATTTACAGATCATTAATTTTGATACGGCATCGACTGAAGTTCCCGAGGTCAATAAATTGGTGCTGGATCAGGCTGCTGCATTATTGCAACGAGCACCGCATGTCATTCTGAAGGTTACAGGACATGCCGATGCTCAGGGTAGTGAAGCAGAAAATAAGGTGCTGTCTGTGCAACGAGCTCAAGCGATTACCAGTTATCTCGTTGGAAAAGGGGTCAATCCTGCACAGTTACAGGCAGTTGGCATGGGAGAGGATCAGCCGGTTGAACCCAATGCCACACCTGCCGGACAGTTTCAGAATCGTCGCGTGACCTTTGAGGTCGTGAATACCGAAACGGGAATTGTACGTGAAGTAGATGATGAAGGTGTAGTTGAGAAGACAGGAAATTAAGAGAGCGGCCTAAATAAAAAAGGACGAATTTTCGTCCTTTTTTATTATCTTAAATTAAGAAAATACCGGCGGGCTATAAGTCAATGTCCGACCAAGGAACCACAGCAGGAACAGTACCAAAGGCAGATGGAAAATCAGCTGGGTCACCGTAAATCCAATCACATCTTTGGCTTTTAATTTCAGGATACCCAACATCGGAAGCATAAAGAATGGATTAATCAGATTCGGCAAGGCTTCTGCCGCATTATAAATCTGTACCGACCAGCCCAGATGCACTTTCAGGTCATGCGCAGCCTGCATCACATAGGGCGCTTCGATAATCCATTTCCCTCCGCCAGAAGGAATAAAGAAACCCAGAATCGCCGAGTATAAGCCCATCACAATGGCAAAGGTTTCCTGCGAGGCAATGGAAACAAAGAACTCGGCAATGTAATGTGACAATGACAGATCGGCCGGGTTTAGCGCATTGGTCATCATAAAGGCAATACTGCCATACAGCGGAAACTGGATCAGTACCCCAGAAATGGCCGGAACAGCCTTTGAAACTGCATTCAGGAAATTTCGCGGTGTACCGTGTAAGGCCACGCCCAAAATCAGGAAGATAAAGTTATAGGTATTTAAGCTGGAAATGGCCAGAATCGGATTGCTTTTGGAAAATTCGTTAAACATCCAGACTGCGCCCAGAATCACAATCAGAATGCTTAAAATGGGTGAATTTTCCAGCCAATCCCCCGGTCTTTTTTCGGCAGATACGTCCGGTTTTTCTTCTTCAATCTGAATCGGGAAGTGCTCAATGGTTTTAATGTCAGAGCCTTTAGGTGCTGACCAGTAAGCAATTGCAATTGAAGCCACAATCAGTACCGCTGTCATGATCATGGATTGCGGCAGGAAAATAGTCTCGGTAAATGGAATCACGCCCGTCAGATTATAAATCGGTTCAGGCAGACTGCTTTTATTAGCCTGTAACTGTGCAGCTGAAGAACTGATGCCCAGTGCCCAGGTCGCACCCATCCCGATAATCGCGGCAGCCGCAGCAGCGCGGTAATCCATGTTAAGCTCTTTACGCTGTGCCAGTGCAATCACTAGGAGTGCAGTCAGTACAGTACTCATGGCCCAATTAATCAGAGAAATTAACAGGCTGACCGTGGCGACCAGGACAATCGCACCACGACCGGAATGTGGCAGGCGCGCCATTTTCTGGATCAGAAGCTGGACAGGCTTAGATACGGAAACCACATAACCGACCACGATCAGCATGCACATCTGCAAGGTAAAGGGAATCAGGCTCCAGAAGCCGTCTCCAAAGGAAATCGCGACATCCTGTGCGGGTGCACCAATTCCGATGGCGGCAATCGCCACAATGATGACGCCAAGCAGGGCAAAAATATAAGAATCCGGAAACCATTTTTCAGACCAGTCGCTGACGCGCAAGGCGAAGCGCTGCAAAATATTTTGTTGAGTTTGCATGATTAAAATCCATTTATTCTGCGATTATTATTTTGAAATGAAACAGCTATATATAAAAAAGCCTTTAAGATGCTTCATTCTTAAGGGCTGGCTGGATCAGGCAGCGTTACGTAGTAGCGCTACCCCCGTGACTTTTTGAATCTCTTCAAAACTTACCTCTGGTGCCAGTTCAATCAGTCGAATTCCATCAGGACTAACATCCAGTACACCGAGATCGGTAATAATCCGGTTCACCACAGCCTGGCCGGTCAGCGGCAGACTACATTCTGGAACTATCTTAGGTGTACCATCTTTGGCGCAGTGTTCCATCAAGACCACGACCTTTTGTACACCCGCGACCAGATCCATGGCACCGCCCATGCCTTTGACCTTTTTACCCGGAATCATCCAGTTGGCCAGATCACCAGTTTCAGACACTTCCATGGCTCCCAAAATGGCAATATTGACATGACCACCACGGATCATGGCAAAGGAGTCGGCACTTGAGAAAAATGAAGCACCTTTTCGCGCGGTAACCGTCTGTTTACCGGCATTGATCAGGTCGGCATCGACAGTTTCCTCGGTTGGAAATTCACCAATCCCCAGCAAACCATTTTCCGATTGCAGCCAGACATTGATATTTTCCGGAATATAATTTGCGACTAGCGTCGGCAGGCCAATCCCTAGATTGACGTAGAAACCATCTTCAAGCTCTTGTGCCGCGCGCTGCGCCATTTCATTACGTGTCCAAGCCATGATCAAGCCTCCGCCTTTAAAGTCATCTGTTCAATACGTTTTTCCGGTTGAGCATTCAGGACTATCCGGTTCACATAAATTCCCGGAAGATGGATTTCGTCCGGATCCAGCACGCCAATTTCGACAATCTCTTCGACTTCAGCAATGGTAATTTTGCCGGCCATGGCACAGACCGGATTAAAGTTCTGGGCGGTTTTACGGAAAATCAGGTTACCGGCTTTATCGGCCTTATAGGCTTTGATTAGCGCAACATCAGCAGTTAAAGACTCTTCCAGGATATATTTCTTGCCTTTAAATTCACGTTCATCCTTACCTTCAGCAATCACGGTTCCGACACCCGTCGCCGTATAAAAAGCCGGAATACCGGCACCGCCAGCACGTAATTTTTCTGCCAAAGTCCCTTGTGGAGTAAGTTCAACTTCCAGTTCGCCATTTAAATATTGACGTTCGAATTCCTTATTTTCACCGACATAAGAGGAAATCATTTTTTTAATCTGTTTGGTTTCCAGCAGAAGTCCGAGACCGAAGCCGTCTACGCCGGCATTGTTGGAAAT
This sequence comes from Acinetobacter lwoffii, assembly GCA_002332985.1. GTDB lineage: Bacteria > Pseudomonadota > Gammaproteobacteria > Pseudomonadales > Moraxellaceae > Acinetobacter > Acinetobacter lwoffii_N. The sequence goes on from DDAT01000043.1 coordinate 31,256, forward strand.
ACAGGTGAGTTGCTTAGCACCTGTTTCTTTTAAAGCTGCGATCAAAGCTTCCGGAATACCACATAGGCCAAAACCACCAACGGCCAGGGTATGACCATCTTGCACCACATCCTTTAAGGCGGATTGAGCGCTGTCATAAACCTTGTTTGACATCTTGTCACCTCTATTATTGTTGTAGCAGACTTAAATCTGCTGTTTATATCCTTATGGGTTGCTTAAGTTTATTTTGCTCAAGCATGATTATTGTTAAGCACAGGCTTTTTGCCAGTAGGCATTGGCATAATTGGATGGATTATTGCGCTGCAAGACTTCACTGATATTACGACTGGCCTGCATCAGTGCATCCAGCTGAATACCGGTTTCAAAGCCCATATTCGAGAGCAGGTAATACAGGTCTTCGGTCGAGACATTGCCAGATGCACCTTGGGCATAAGGACAGCCACCCAGTCCAGCAATGGAGGAGTCAAAGACCCGAATGCCTTGCAACAGTGACTGATAAATATTGGCAATCGCCATGCCGTAGGTATTATGGAAATGACCGGCCAGCACTTTGGCATCAAGTTCAGCCAAACAAGCTTCCCAGACGTATTTAACCCGGTCTGGGGTGGCCGTGCCAATGGTTTCACCCAACGACACTTCATAGCAGCCCATCTCCAGCAAACGCTGCGTGACTTTCACCACCTGCTTGGGATCAATCGCACCTTCATAAGGACAGTCCACCATACAGGAGACATAACCGCGTACCTTGATGTCATTGGCTTTGGCGGCTGACATCACATCGGCAAACTTCTCAAAACTTTCATCAATCGAGCAGTTGATGTTTTTGCGGGTAAAGCTTTCAGAAGCAGCGGTAAATACTGCCACTTCCTTGCAACCCACAGCCAGTGCCGATTCAAAACCTTTCAGATTTGGGGTCAGCAGACTGAACTGAATATTTGGATCTTGAGGTAGGCTGGCAAAGAGCACATCACTGTCTGCCATTTGCGGTACCCATTTGGCTGAAACGCAGGAACCAACTTCGATGGACTGCAGACCGGTTTTCATCAGGTCCACAATCAGGTTTTTCCGGTCATCCAATGTCAAAGGTGTTTTTTCATTTTGCAGGCCATCGCGTGGCCCGACTTCTACGATTTTGACAAAATCCGTCATGCCACTTCCTCCGCCAGTGGCTGGAATTCGACCAGCTCATCACCAGCTTTAACCTGATCACCCTTCTGGAAATATGAACTTGCAATGATGCCGTCATGCGGTGCACGAATTGAATATTCGATCTTCATGGCTTCCAGCGTCATCAGCACATCATCTTTCTTGACTTTGTCATTGGCTGCGACCAGCACCTGGGTAATGACACCTGGCATTGGTGCGATCAGATTATTTTCCGTGCCTTGCTCATCCTGATTATTAAAATCAGACTTCAGGTAATTGAACTTATAACTTTGACCATTCTGGAACAGGGTAATGCCTTGCTCAGTCTGGCTAAAAGCCAGCTTTTGCTGTTTGCCCGCCAGTTGTAACGCTAAAGTATGGGCCTCGACGAGTTTTCCTTGAATCTCAATCTGCTGACCGTTATAGCTGGCAACAAAACCTTGATCCTGGGTACTGAACTGAATTTTTAGGTTGATGCCATTACGTTGTAATTGCACTGTATGGCTATTTTGCTGGTTTAGGCGCCAGAATGCTTTTTGCTGCCATACTGGATTGCTTGGAACGGGATTCTGTGCCTGACGTGACAGAAGTTCAATCAGTGCGGCACTAACTACCAGTTCGACACTGATATCCGCAGAAGGTTTGAGCAGAGATTCTTCTTCACGCTGAATCAGGCCAGTATCTAAATGTGCATTTTTAAAAGAGTCACACAGCACCAGGCGATCTAGAAAAGCGATATTGTTACCCAGACCATCGACATGGAACTGACCCAGTGCATGATGCATTTGTGTCAAGGCTGCTTCACGATTTTTACCCCAGACAATCAGTTTGGCAATCATCGGATCATAATAGGTGCTGATTTCATCGCCTTCGACAATGCCACTATCAACGCGGACATGGTCATTTTGCTCCGGATAATGCAGGTAGCTGATCTGACCAATCGCAGGAATAAAGCCTTTTTCCGGTTCTTCGGCATAAACACGGGCTTCGAGTGCATGTCCATGAATCTGCAATTCATGCTGCTGCTTCGGTAAAGGTTCACCAAAGGCCACGCGCAGTTGCCATTCCACCAGATCCTGTCCGGTAATCATTTCAGTGACAGGATGTTCAACCTGAAGACGGGTGTTCATTTCCATGAAGTAAGCTGTGCCGTCTTGCTCCACGATAAACTCGACTGTACCGGCACCGACATAGTTCACTGCACGCGCAGCATCGATTGCCGCCTGACGCATCGCCTCAAGTTTGTCTTCCGGCATTTTCGGTGCAGGCGCTTCTTCCAGCACTTTCTGGTGACGGCGCTGTACCGAGCAATCACGTTCGAACAGATGTACATAATTGCCGTGGGTATCACCAAACACCTGCACTTCAATATGACGTGGCTGAATCACATAGCGTTCAATCAGAACGTCTTCATTGCCAAAACTTGAACGTGCTTCACTTTTACAAGATGCCAGTGAACTCAGGAAATCTTCACTGCGTTCCACCAGACGCATGCCTTTACCGCCACCGCCGGCACTGGCCTTGATCAGTACTGGATAACCAATATTGTCTGCCTGCTGTTTCAGGAAGTCGGCATCCTGATTGGTACCATGATAGCCGGGGGTTAAAGGCACACAGGCTTTTTCCATCAGGGCTTTAGAGGTGGCTTTCAGACCCATTGCCAGAATGGCATCGACTGGTGGGCCAATAAACACAATATTGTTGTCCTGACAGGCCAGTGCGAACTGGTCATTTTCAGACAGGAAACCATAACCTGGGTGAATTGCCTGAGCACCAGTGCTTTTGGCTGCCTGAATAATGTGATCAATCTGTAAATAACTTTGTGCAGCTGGCGATTCACCAATATAGATCGCTTCATCGGCCAGTTTGACATGTTGTGATAGTGCATCGGCATCGGAGTAGACGGCAACAGTAGCAATACCTAATTTCTTCGCTGTACGAATGACACGGCAGGCAATTTCACCACGGTTGGCAATTAAAATCTTTTCAAACATCGTAGGATCCTTCTTGTTGTTATGCCGTGGTCTTGATCCAGGCCGGGCTTTGTTTGTTCAAAAATGCATTCAGTCCATTTTTCGCCTCATCTCCCTGGCGAATATGGGCAATATGCTGTGCTGTTTTAAGCAGTAAATCTTCGGTCAAAACCTGTTGGTCAACCAGTTGGATCAACTGTTTCGATGCGCTCTGTGCAGCAGGACCACCCAGTAAAAGTGCTTCCACAATTTCATCAATTTTGCTGTCGAGCTGTTCTGGTGTAGTAACTTCATGCGCAAGACCAATGCTTTTGGCCTGTTCAGCAGTAATCCGCTCGGCGGTCAGGAAATAACGTGAGGCCTGACGGGCACCAATCGCACGAATCACATAAGGGCTGATGGTCGAAGGTGCCAGACCTAAACGTACTTCTGACGTCGCAAACTTGGCATCGGTACTGGCCACGCAAATATCACAGGCCGAAGCCAGTCCCATGCCACCACCAAAAGCAATACCGTGTACCCGGGCAATGGTGGGCTGTTTCAAGGTCGCCAGACTTTGCAGCATTTTCGCTAGCTTCAAGGCGTCGGCCTCATTGTCTGCCTGTGATGCCTGACCGGCTTGTTTCATCCAGTTCAGGTCAGCACCGGCCGAGAAGCTTTTGCCACGACCCGCCAGAATCACCACACGCACATCATCATGGTCATTTAAAGACCGGAAACAGGCATGCAGTTCTTCAATCACCTGGGTATTAAAAGCATTGTGCAGTTCGGCACGGTTAATCCAGACTGTCGCGACCTGATCCTGCTGTTCGAGCTGTAAAAATTGATATGTCATTTTGTCACCCCTTACATGCGGAACACGCCGAATTTGGTTGGCTGAATTGGCGCATTCATCGCTGCAGCCAGACTTAGGGCCAAGACTTCACGCGATTGCGCTGGATCAATGACACCGTCATCCCATAGACGCGCAGAAGCATAATAAGGATGGCCTTGACGTTCGTATTGATCACGAATCGGCTGTTTAAACTGGTCTTCTTCTTCAGCTGACCAGGTTCCACCTTTTTGCTCAATCTGATCACGTTTCAAAGTCGACAATACGCTAGAAGCCTGTTCACCGCCCATCACCGAAATACGTGAGTTTGGCCAGGTCCACATGAAGCGTGGTGAGTAAGCACGGCCACACATGCCATAGTTACCGGCACCAAAAGAACCGCCAATCACCAAAGTCAGTTTAGGCACATTGGCTGTCGCGACGGCCATCACCAGCTTGGCACCATTTTTGGCAATACCTTCATTTTCATACTGACGACCCACCATAAAGCCGGTGATGTTTTGCAGGAAGATCAGCGGAATATTGCGCTGGGTACATAGTTCAATAAAATGCGCGCCTTTTTGTGCAGACTCGGAAAATAAAATTCCATTGTTGGCAATAATCCCGACTGGCATTCCATAGAGCTTGGCAAAGCCAGTCACTAGGGTAGTCCCGAAACGTGCCTTGAATTCGTCAAAGCGTGAACCGTCGACGATACGGGCAATCACTTCACGGATATCAAAAGGCTTACGCGCGTCACTCGGCACAATGCCGTACAGTTCCGAACTGTCAAATAGCGGCGCTTCGATTTCATCTGCGGTCTTGTTTGGCTTTTTGTTCAGGTTGGCCACGATGTTGCGGGCAATCGCAATCGCATGTTCATCGTTTTCAGCCAGATGATCAGCCACGCCAGACAAACGGGTATGCACATCACCACCACCGAGATCCTCACTAGACACCACTTCACCAGTAGCTGCCTTAACCAGAGGAGGGCCGCCGAGGAAGATCGTGCCCTGATTGCGGACAATAATGGTTTCATCTGACATGGCAGGCACATAAGCACCACCGGCAGTACAGCTACCCATCACCACTGCAATCTGAGCGATACCTTGGCTCGACATACGTGCCTGATTGTAAAAGATACGGCCGAAGTGATCACGATCCGGGAATACTTCATCCTGTAAAGGTAAATAAGCACCGCCAGAATCGACCAGATAAATACATGGCAAATGATTCTGTTCGGCAATTTCTTGGGCACGTAAATGCTTTTTCACCGTAAGGGGATAATAAGTACCGCCTTTGACTGTGGCATCATTGGCGATGATCATGCAGGTCACACCATTGACCTGCCCCACACCTGCGACCACGCCTGCTGCAGGAACATCATCCTGATACACCTGATAGGCAGCCAGCTGACCAATTTCCAGAAAAGCGGTTCCTGGATCAATCAGGTGATTAATCCGTTCACGTGGTAACAGCTTGCCGCGATCTAAATGTTTTTGGCGGGCAGTTTCGCCGCCACCCAAAGCAATTTTTTCAACTTTCTGTTTTAGGTCATCCACCAGTTGCAGCATGGCAGTCTGGTTGGTTTTAAACTCTTCACTACGTATATTGATTTTGCTCGATAACTGATTCATGACGAACATCCTTGTTTTATTCTAAGTGTTCAGGTTTAGGCTGTTTCGTTGAAGAGTTCACGGCCAATCAGCATGCGGCGGATTTCTGAAGTACCGGCGCCAATTTCATACAGTTTGGCATCGCGCCATAAACGGCCTGCAGCAAACTCGTTGATATAACCGTTACCACCTAAAGTCTGAATGGTTTCACCCGCCATCCAGGTCGCTTTTTCAGCAGCATATAAAATGGCACTGGCAGCATCTTTACGCAGACTACGGCTATGTTCCGCTTTGTCACATTCAGCACCGACCGCATAAACCAGTGCCTTACATGCCAGCCAGGTCGAATACATGTCGGCAATTTTGCCCTGCATCAACTGGAATTCACCGAGTGCCTGACCAAACTGTTTACGGTCATGAATATATGGAATCACTGTATCCATACAGGCATCCATAATCCCCAGTGGGCCAGCGCTCAATACAGCACGTTCATAGTCCAGACCACTCATCAAGACCTTGGTGCCATTACCGACGCCGCCCATGACGTTTTCTTTCGGAACTTCAACATTGTCAAAAAACAGCGGATAAGTGTTTGAACCACGCATGCCGAGTTTGTCCAAATGGGTGCCGTGGCTAAAACCTGGCATATTTTTCTCAACCAGAAACGCAGTCATGCCTTTGGCACCGGCTTGCAAATCGGTTTTTGCATAGACCACCAGGACATCGGCATCGCCACCATTGGTGATCCACATTTTTGAACCATTCAACAGGTAGTGATCGCCTTTGTCTTCTGCTTTCAGTTTCATGCTCACCACATCCGAGCCTGCATTCGGTTCAGACATTGCCAAGGCACCGACATATTCACCTGAAATCAGTTTAGGCAGATAACGCTGTTTCTGTTCTTCAGTACCATTTCGCTTAATTTGGTTTACACATAGGTTAGAATGTGCGCCATAGGACAGCCCAATGGATGCAGAAGCACGGGAAATTTCCTGCATGGCAATGATGTGCGCCAGATAACCAAAATTTGAACCGCCATATTCCTCACTGACTGTCAGCCCGAGCAGGCCCATCTCGCCAAATTTTTTCCAAAGGTGAGCAGGGAACTCGTTGTCACGGTCAACCTGTTGAGCAATCGGGGTAATTTCTTTGGCGCAAAATGCGGCCACTGAATCACGAAGCGCTATTAGAGTTTCATCCAAACCGAAATCCAAGCTTTGTAAATTCATTCTTCATCCATCCTGAGGTTATATTTGTTGTGTCCAAAAAAGCATTGTTGTTGTGCTTGTGGTTTTAACATACAACGAAAAAATAAAAAAGTGAATCTATATTCACAAAATGATTTACAATTCATTTTATCTTGTTGAGATTAATTTTATGAGTTATAAAAGATCATCATTGATGCAGGAACGAATGGAACAAAATCGCCTGTCGATTTTGGAATCTGCTCGTGAACTGATTATTCAAGGGGGCTTGAAGGAGGCATCGATTCAGGCGATTGCAGAACGCGCAGGCGTTTCTACAGGGCTGGTCTATCGATATTTCGAAAGCAAAAGCCAGATTTTAATTGAGGTTTTGTCGGCCGCGATTCAGCATGAAGTCGGAATTCTGAACCATATTGCCGAGTCAGATTTATCGCCAAAACTGAAATTGCAAAAATCTGTTACAACTTTTGTCAAGCGTGCCATGAATAGCCCCCAATTGGCGTATTCACTGATGTTCGAACCGGTTGATCCGGAAATGGAACATGAGCGTTTTCGCAGTAAGCAGCTGCTTAAGCAGAGCATTAAGGAAATTCTGGCCGAAGGAAAGGTCAATGGAGAATTCGAATTTGAAGATTTGAATACGGCAGCGTTGGGCGTGGTTGGTGCCATGACCTTTGTCGTGATTGAACCTTTAAATCCGTCCCGAAATGTCATGTTTGATCAGAAGTATAAGGATCACTTTGTCAAACAGATTGCCGATTTTTGTGTCAACGCAGTACGTGGGCAGGAGGAAAATTTACAAGCATAAACACACAAAAAACCGGTACACAGACAAGGTCGTCGTGGTCATAAAACAATTAGTAAAGTTGAAAATCAGAATTACAAAGAATCAAGGAGATCGATTCAATGACACAAGTACGGTTAAGCTATGCCTATGGAACCAGCAGTCAGCCTTTATTGGGCATGACGATTGGTGAAAAATTTGATCAGGCTTGCGAGCAGTATGCAGAACGTGATGCAGTGGTGAGTCTGCATCAGGACATACGCCTCAGTTACCGGCAGCTACAGGATCAGGTCAATGCCTTTGCCTGTCAGCTGCTGAAACTGGGTATGCAAAAAGGTGACCGTCTGGCGATCTGGTCGCCGAACTGTGTGGAATGGACCATTACCCAGTTTGCAGCCTTCAAGGCAGGCATTATTCTGGTGAATTTAAATCCAGCTTATAAAAGCAACGAGCTTGAATATGTGCTGAATAAAGTCTCCTGTAAGGGACTGGTGATTGCAGCGCAGTTTAAAACGACAGACTATCAGGAAATTCTGACTAAAATTGCACCTGAGCTGATGCAGACTGAAATTAAATTCCTCAATGCAGAGCGTCTGCCGCATTTAAAACATGTAATTAAAATTGATGACCAGCAGCATACCGGCATCCACCGGTTTCAGGATTTGCTGAGCTCGCCTGGCGAACAAGAGCTGCAACAACTGCAACAGATCTCCAGTGAACTGCAGTTCGATGAAACCATTAATATCCAGTTTACCTCGGGCACCACCGGCAATCCGAAAGGCACCATGCTGACCCATAATAATATTTTAAATAACGGGTACTTTGTTGGCGAAGCCATTCATTTAGGGCCAGAAGACCGTGTCTGTATTTCAGTGCCTTTATTTCACTGCTTTGGTATGGTCATGGGCAATCTGGCCTGTATTACGCATGGTTCCGCCATGATTTATCCGTCTGCCGTGTTTAATCCATTAGAAACCTTAAAAGCCATTCAGCAGGAAAGATGTACCGCGGCTTATGGTGTGCCGACTATGTTTATTGCGGTGCTGGAACATGAACAGTTTGACGAGTTTGATCTGTCCAGTCTGCGTACCGGGATTATGGCGGGTAGTCCATGTCCGCAGGAAATTATGCAGCGCGTGATTGAACGGATGCATATGTCTGAAATCACGATTTGTTATGGCATGACTGAAACCGCACCCGTCAGTGCACAAAGCTCAACGGCAGACACTGTCGAGCAACGTGTCAGTACGGTTGGCCGGGTACATCCGCATCTGGAAGTTAAAATTGTCGATGAAAATGGCAAGGTGGTTCCACGCGGCCAATTGGGTGAGCTGTGTGTACGTGGTTATTCAGTGATGCTCGGTTATTGGGAAGATCAGGATAAAACCCAGGAAGTGATTGATGCGGCGCGCTGGATGCATACCGGTGATATCGCTGAAATGGATGATGAAGGCTTTGTCAAAATCAAGGGCCGAATCAAGGACGTGGTGATTCGTGGAGGGGAAAACCTGTTCCCGAAAGAAATTGAAGATTTCCTTTATACCCATCCGGCTGTTTCAGATGTACAGGTGATTGGGGTGCCAGACCATAAATATGGTGAGGAACTTTGTGCCTGCATCATCCTGCATGAAAATGATCCTTGTACTG
>DDAT01000025.1:0-75761 GCA_002332985.1 Acinetobacter lwoffii
GAATTTCCCGATTCTGATGGCCGCCTGGAAACTGGCACCCGCCCTGGCTGCAGGCAACTGTATTGTGCTGAAACCTGCGGAACAGACTCCGGTCAGTATTCTGGTACTGGCTGAACTGATTCAGGACATTTTGCCACCAGGCGTATTGAATATCGTCAATGGCTACGGAGTCGAAGTTGGCCGTCCACTGGCGACCAATCCCCGTATTGCCAAGATTGCCTTTACCGGTTCAACCGCCGTCGGCCAAATGATCATGCAGTATGCAACTGAAAATATTATTCCGGTAACGCTGGAACTTGGCGGTAAATCACCGAATCTGTTCTTTGCTGACATTATGGATCAGGAAGACGATTATCTGGATAAAGCTCTGGAAGGCTTTGCCATGTTTGCCCTGAATCAAGGTGAAATCTGTACCTGTCCTTCCCGTGCCTTGGTACAGGAAAGTATTGCCGATGAATTTCTGGCGCGTGCAGTAGAGCGGGTGCAACGGATTAAGACTGGTCATCCGTTAGATACCGACACCATGATTGGTGCGCAAGCCTCACAGGAACAGCAGGACAAGATTCTGGGTTGTATTGCCACTGGCCGTGAAGAAGGCGCACAGATCCTGACCGGTGGTGAAGCACGTCATGAAGTGGGTCAAGGTTTCTATATTGAACCGACCATCTTTAAAGGCACCAATGACATGAAGACCTTCCAGGAAGAAATCTTCGGGCCTGTACTGGCTGTGACCACCTTTAAAGACTTTGATGATGCGATCAAGATCGCCAATGATACGATTTACGGACTCGGTGCCGGTATCTGGTCACGCTCAGCACATACCTCTTATCGAGCTGGTCGTGCTATCCAGGCTGGTCGGGTCTGGACCAACTGTTATCATATCTACCCGGCTCATGCAGCTTTCGGTGGTTATAAAAAATCAGGGATTGGACGTGAGAATCACAGAATGATGCTAGATCATTATCAGCAAACCAAAAACTTGCTGGTGAGCTATTCAACCAAACCGGCAGGTTTTTTCTAAACAACCTGATGATTAAAAGCGGGCTTCGGTCCGCTTTTAATCCCCTATTTTTTAAAAATTTTTAATACTAGGTAAAATTTCCCAACATTGTTCGTCCAGAATTCCATTGAATGACTGACAATGAATAAAAATACTTTCTAAAAACACCTTAATGTCTGAGCTTATGTTGATTTCACCTAAGTTTCTCATTTTTTATGCTTTTTAATTGCTCAAAAAACCTGCATAAAGCCCAGGCTTTCATTTAAAGTCGGCTTTTCATGTTTATCAAGACTGTGTATAACAATGAACCACTAGAGGGAAAGCAATAAGCATAGGCAAAATTGCGCAAAAAGCGTTAGACTATGTACCCAATAATGTCATGATTCGGTCTGATCAAGATCAAAAAAGAAGGTGAAGGTTGATGCCGCTCAATACTGTTGAAGAGCTTGTAGCAGATATCCGTGCAGGAAAAATGGTCATCCTGATGGATGATGAAGACCGTGAAAATGAAGGCGATTTAGTGATTGCTGCCACACACGTACGTCCTGAAGACATCAACTTCATGATCACCCATGCACGTGGTCTGGTCTGCCTGACTTTGAGTAAAGAGCGTTGCCAGCAGTTGAATCTGCCGTTAATGGTAGATGCCAACGGCGCCCAGCATGGGACCAATTTCACCCTGTCGATTGAAGCGGCTGAAGGTATTTCTACCGGTATTTCTCCGGCTGAACGTGCGCACACGATTCAAACTGCTGTGGCTGCTCATGCCAAACCGGCAGATATTGTACAGCCAGGACATATCTTCCCGCTGATGGCGCAGCCAGGCGGTGTCTTGCACCGTGCCGGACATACTGAGGCAGGTTGTGACCTTTCCCGTTTAGCAGGACTGGAACCTGCTTCTGTGATTTGTGAAATCATCAATGAAGATGGCACCATGGCGCGCCGTCCGGATCTTGAAGTGTTTGCTGAAAAGCATGGCCTGAAAATCGGAACGATTGCCGATCTGATTCATTACCGCATGACCAATGAACAGACGGTTGAGCGTATCGATCAGCAAAGTATTGATACTGAATACGGTAGCTTTGACCTGTATCGCTATCGTGAACTGGGCAACCCGGATATTCATTTGGCCCTGGTCAAAGGTGAGCCTAAAGAGGGCGTGACCACGGTGCGTGTACATGGTTTTAACCCGACCCGTGACTTGCTCAAACTGAAAAAACAGGATGGCGAGCCGGCCTGGAACCTGGATCGCGCCCTGAAAGAAATTTCCAACAGTGATCGTGGTGTACTGGTCTGGATTGGTCAACGCCATTTACAGGATTTGGGTCCAGCATTAGATACCCTTAAAGCACCAAAAAATGTAAAATCAAATTCTGCACTGTCTCAGCAGTATCAGACCATTGGTGTGGGTGCACAAATTTTGCGTGATCTAGGCGTTGAAAAAATGAAGCTGCTCAGCTCTCCATTGCGTTTCAATGCCCTGTCAGGCTTTAACTTAGAAGTGGTGGAATACATCACCGCACAACAAACATCTTAAGAAATTATCGAGGTTGTTATGGCAGTTCGCCGTATTGAAGGTATGTTACATCTCGCGAACGAAGACCGTTATGCGATTTTAGTTGGTCGTTTTAACAGCTTTGTGGTTGAACATCTGTTAGAAGGTGCCATTGATACATTGAAACGTCATGGTGTATCAGAGGATAATATCACTGTTGTTCATGCACCTGGTGCCTGGGAACTTCCTGTAGTTGCGAAAAAACTGGCAGCTTCAGATCGTTTCGATGCCATCATCGCGCTTGGCGCCGTGATTCGTGGTAGCACGCCTCACTTCGATTTCGTTGCAGGCGAATGTGCCAAAGGTTTGGGCGTGGTTGGCCTGGACACTGGCTTACCTGTCATTAACGGTGTACTCACTACGGACAGTATTGAACAAGCGATTGAACGCTCTGGAACAAAAGCAGGCAATAAAGGTAGCGAAGCTGCCCTGACTGCGATTGAAATGGTTAACTTGTTAAAGGCTATTTAACGCTATGTCGCAAACACTTCAAGCAACTTATGCAGCAAAACGTAAAGCACGTCGCTTTGCTGTACAAGGAATTTATGAATGGCAAATGAGCCACAATCCGGTGCATGAGATTGAAGCACGTACGCGTGTGGAAAATGCCATGCACAAAGTGGATCTGAGCTATTATCATGAATTGTTGACTCAAGTGGTTGCCAATCATGAAGCATTGGATGCGCTCTTAATCCCGGTACTCGATCGCGAACTTTCAGCACTTGACGGTGTTGAACTTGCGACCCTTCGCCTTGGTGCATATGAACTCAAAGAACATCTTGAGATTCCATATCGCGTCGTTCTAGATGAAGCGATCGAGTTGGCTAAACATTTTGGCGGTGCCGATAGCCATAAATACATCAATGGTGTACTGGATCGTTTAGCGACAACTTTGCGTGCAGCAGAAAAACAGCAATCTAACTAATAGCGTAGATTTGTTGTATGGCTGAATTTTCGATTATCGACACCTATTTCAATCGCAAGAATGCCAATTCTGTCGATCTGGGCGTCGGTGACGATTCAGCCTTGCTCACCCCCCCTCCTCAGCAACAACTGGTCATCTGTGCCGACACCCTGGTTGCTGGACGCCATTTTCCAATAGACACCGATCCGCATGCGATTGGCTGGAAATCTGTGGCTGTCAATTTATCTGATATTGCCGCGATGGGCGCAACCCCGCACAGTATTTTACTCGCATTGAGCCTACCCCAAATTGATCATGACTGGCTAAAAGCTTTTAGTCAGGGTTTGTACGATTGCTGTGATCAATTTGGCGTGAACTTAATCGGTGGTGATACCACTCAAAGTCCTCATTTAACCCTGTCTGTTACTGCATTAGGCTGGGTGGACATTGGTCAAGCCATTACACGCTCAGGTGCAAAACCGGGTGATTTGATCTGTGTCAGTGGAACTGTCGGTGATGCAGCTTTTGCACTACAGCATCTTGGTCATCCACTACAAAAACGTCTGGACTATCCAACGCCACGTTGTCAGCTCGGTGCCGCCCTAAAAGGTCTGGCGCATAGCATGATTGATATCTCGGATGGTTTGGCACAAGATCTTGGACATATTCTCAAAGCTTCTCAAGTCGGTGCAAAGCTGCAACTCGAAAACTTACCGATCAGTCCTACCCTGCATGCCTTAAACAATGAGCAAAAATGGCAATATGCCCTCGCTGGTGGCGACGATTACGAATTATGCTTTACAATAAGCCCGCAAAATTACGAAAAATTATTGCAAAAACAACTTGATGTTTCGATTAGTATAATCGGCACAATTCAGCAGCAACACGGCTTAACTTTTGAAAAAGATGGCGTAGATCATTCACTTCAATTTAATGGGTATCAACATTTTGCATAAACCTGTGATTAATTTTAAAGCCATGTCATGGATCGACCGACTGATTGTCTTTAGTGGGGTTGGTTTTGGTTCCGGTCTGGCACCTAAAGCACCCGGTACATTTGGGTCGGCCTTTGCACTTTTATTTATTCCTATTTGGCTGCATCTTGGTTTTCTAAACAGTGTTTTTGCCATTGCTATCATGTCCCTGATTGGCATATATATCTGCGGACATACTGCCAAGGTCATGGGTGTTCATGATGATGGCCGCATCGTCTGGGATGAATTTGCAGGACAATCCATCACATTTTTGCCCCTGATCTACTTAGGCCAGATGAACTGGTTATGGTTATTCATCGGTTTTGCGCTATTCAGATTATTTGATATCTGGAAACCTTGGCCGATCCGGGTGGTTGACCGTCAAGTGGACGGTGGCTTCGGCATCATGCTGGATGACATTATTGCCGGCCTTTGGGCAGCTATTTGTATTTTGCTTTATTTTTACTTCACCGTGGCATAAGCCATATTTAGGATTAGAACATGTCAACGACTGTTATTATTCTTGCTGCAGGTAAAGGCACGCGCATGCGTTCAAGCTTACCGAAAGTATTACAACCTCTTGCAGGACGTCCTTTACTGGGTCATGTCATTGAAACGGCAAAAAAATTAAACGCAGATAATATTATTACCATTTATGGTCATGGTGGTGACCTTGTTCAAACAGCATTTGCACAACAGGATATTAAATGGGTAGAACAGGCTGAACAGCTGGGTACCGGACATGCGGTACAGATGACCTTGCCTGTCCTGCCTCACGACGGCGTATCGCTGATTCTTTCCGGCGATGTACCCTGCATTAATCCTGTGACCTTGCAAAAATTACTCGATGCCACTGCAGAAACCGGTATTGGTCTGGTGACGCTTACCCTGCTGGATGCCAATGGTTATGGTCGTATTGTACGTGAAAATGGTGAAATCCAGGCCATTGTGGAGCACAAAGATGCTTCCGAAGAGCAACGTCAGATTAAAGAAATCAATACCGGTATTTATGCGGTCAGCAATGCCAAACTGCATCAATGGCTGCCAAGTTTAAGTAATGACAATGCTCAAGGTGAATATTACCTGACGGATATCGTCGCGATGGCTTTGGCAGATGGTATGCAAGTTGCATCGGTAGAACCTGAGCAGGCTTTTGAAGTTGAAGGGGTAAATGACCGTGTGCAGTTGGCTGCTTTAGAGCGTCAGTTCCAGGCTTATCAAGCCAAACAGCTGATGCAGCAAGGCGTACATCTGATTGATCCAAGCCGCTTTGACTTGCGTGGTAATTTAACTGTCGGCCAGGATGTTCGCATTGATATCAACGTGATTATCGAAGGTGATTGCGAGCTGGGCGACAATGTCGAAATTGGCGCCGGCTGTATCATCAAGAATACCAAGATTGCAGCTGGCACCAAGGTTCAGCCATATAGCATTTTCGATAGCGCCATCGTTGGTGAAGATACCCAGATTGGACCTTTTGCACGACTCCGTCCAGGTGCAAAACTCGCAGCTGAGGTACATATCGGTAACTTCGTTGAAGTCAAAAATACCACGATTGGTCAAGGCTCTAAAGCCAACCACTTTACCTACCTGGGTGATGCTGAAATCGGTGCCGGTTCTAATATCGGTGCAGGAACCATTACCTGTAATTATGATGGTGCGAACAAGTTTAAAACGATTATTGGTGATCAGGCCTTTATTGGCTCGAACAGTTCATTGGTTGCACCTGTGAGAATTGGCAACGGTGCCACAGTGGGTGCAGGCTCAACGATTACCCGTGATGTGGAAGACAACAGTTTGGCAGTAGAGCGCTCTAAGCAATTTGCCAAAGAAAACTATCCACGTCCGCAAAAAATCAAGAAATAAGGGGAACAAATATGTGTGGTATCGTTGGTGGCATTGCAGAACGTAGCATTACCAATATTTTGATTGAAGGCTTAAAACGCCTGGAATACCGTGGTTATGATTCAGCAGGTTTGGCACTCATTAACAACAGCCAAGTCCTACGTGAACGCCGTGTCGGTAAGGTTGCAAACCTTGAACAGGCTGTGAATGAATCCCAGATTAGCGGTTCACTCGGCATTGCGCATACACGCTGGGCCACCCATGGCAAACCGACTGAAGAAAATGCCCATCCGCATATTTCTGAAAATGTAGCAGTGGTCCATAACGGGATTATCGAAAACTATCAGGAACTCAAAGATGATCTTGAAGCTTTAGGCTATGTGTTTACCTCACAGACTGATACTGAAGTGGTTGCCCATCTGATCAATGATGCGCTGAAATCTACCCCGAGCCTGTTAGAAGCTGTACGTCAAGTAGTACCGCAACTGAAAGGTGCCTATGCACTGGGCATCGTACATATGGATCATCCAGATGAACTGATTACCGTACGTGAAGGCTCTCCGCTCGTCATTGGTGTCGGTATTGGTGAAAACTTTATCAGTTCTGACCAGCTGGCTCTGCTACCGATTACCAATCGTTTTATTTATCTTGAAGAAGGCGATATTGCCCGTTTGACCCGTACCACCATTGAAGTCTTTGTCGATGGTCAACTGGTCGATCGTCCGGTCAAAGAACTGGATGCTGCAGTCAGCAATGCTTCTAAAGGTGAATACAAGCATTACATGCTCAAAGAAATTTATGAGCAGCCTGAAGCGATCAAACAGACCATTTCCCAAGCTTTAAATGGCAATGACCTGCGCGAAGACTTCCTTGCAAGTACGGAACAAGACTTTTCAAAAATCCAGCAAATCCAGATTATTGCCTGTGGTACCAGCTATCATGCCGGCATGATTGCCAAATACTGGTTTGAACAACTGATTGACCTCCCTTGCCAAGTCGAGATTGCTAGCGAATTCCGTTATCGTACTCCGGTGATTGTGAATAACACGCTATATGTGTGTATTTCCCAGTCCGGTGAAACTGCCGATACCTTAGCTGCCTTACGGGATACGCAAAAACGTGCGGCAGCCAAAGAACTGGACATCACTACGATGACCATCTGTAACGTGGCGACTTCTTCGATGGTGCGTGAAACTCAGCATAGTCTGTTGACACTGGCAGGCCCTGAAATTGGTGTGGCTTCAACCAAAGCCTTCACCACTCAGCTTGCTGCATTGATGCTATTGGTACTCAAAATCGGTTCTGTGAAAAATACTATTTCTACAGAACAAATGACGGAGATCACCACAGGACTTTGGCATATGCCTAAAGTCATGCTAGATACTTTACGTCATGATGATGAAATTTTACGTCTTTCTGAACTGTTTGTTGAAAAGCAACACTGCCTATTCCTGGGCCGTGGTACGCATTTCCCGATCGCACTGGAAGGCGCACTCAAGCTGAAAGAAATTTCCTATATTCATGCTGAAGGTTATGCTGCAGGCGAACTGAAACACGGACCATTGGCACTGGTCGACAATGACATGCCAGTAGTGATTCTGGCACCACAGGATGACATGCTGGACAAACTGAAATCCAATATGGAAGAAGTTCAGGCACGTGGCGGCGAGCTATTTGTGTTTGCTGATGAAAACAGCGGCATTAAAGCCAAAGAACGCCAGCATGTGGTACATATTCCGTCAGTCAATGCAGTACTGGCACCGATTGTGTATAGTATCCCGGTGCAGTTACTCTCTTATCATGTGGCAGTGCTACGTGGTACGGATGTAGATCAGCCACGTAACTTGGCAAAATCGGTTACCGTAGAATAATTAAAATTGAATCAAGGCTGGGTAACCGGCCTTTTTTCTTCTGAATGGAGAGCCTCTAAATGACAAAACTGACTTGCTTTAAAGCCTATGATATTCGCGGCAAACTGGGTACAGAACTCAATGAAGATATTGCCTACAAAATTGGCCGTGCTTATGGACAGATTTATCAGCCCAAAACCGTGGTCATCGGTTGTGACATACGTCTTAGCAGTGAAGGCTTAAAACAGGCGACCATTCGCGGTTTAAATGATGCTGGGGTCAATGTGCTGGATCTTGGCATGACCGGGACTGAAGAAGTGTATTTCGCAGCTTTCCACCTGGATGTCCAAGGTGGGATTGAAGTGACTGCCAGTCATAACCCGATGGATTATAATGGTATGAAACTGGTGCGTGAAAATGCGCGTCCAATCAGTGCCGATACGGGTCTTAAAGAGATTCAGGCTTTGGCAGAATCAGGTCAGTTCGTTGAAGTTAGCCAAAAAGGTCATACGGAAAAATATAATATCCTGCCAGAATTTATCGATCACCTGATGAGCTATATCGATCCGGCAAAAATCCGCCCGATGAAACTGGTGATGAATGCCGGTAATGGTGCCGCAGGTCATGTAGTCGATGCGATTGAACAGAAATTTCAACAGCTACAGATCCCGGTTGAATTTGTCAAAATTCATAATGAGGCCGATGGTAACTTCCCGAATGGCATCCCGAATCCAATTCTGGTTGAAAACCGTGATAGCACCCGTGATGCGGTCATTCAGCATGGTGCGGATATGGGCATTGCCTGGGATGGCGACTTTGACCGTTGCTTCCTGTTCGATGAAAAAGGCCAGTTCATTGAAGGTTATTATATTGTTGGCCTTCTGGCGCAGGCATTTCTGCTGAAGCAGTCTGGTGAAAAAATTGTCCATGACCCGCGTCTGGTCTGGAATACGCTGGATGTCGTGGAGCAGTATCAGGGGGTTACCGTCCAGTCAAAATCAGGTCATGCCTTCATTAAGGATGTCATGCGTGAACATAATGCGGCTTATGGCGGGGAAATGAGTGCCCATCACTATTTCCGTGATTTTGCTTACTGTGACAGCGGCATGATTCCATGGTTACTGGCTATGGCGGTACTGTCTGAAACAGGAAAATCCTTATCTTCTCTTGTGGAAGAAATGATCGCCAAGTTCCCATGTTCAGGTGAAATTAATTTTAAAGTAGCCGATACCCAGGCGACCATCCAAAAACTTTTCGATCATTATGCCGATCAGAAACCTGAAATTGATCAGACCGACGGCGTCAGCCTGAATTTTGGTAGCTGGCGTTTTAATGTGCGTGCATCCAATACTGAACCATTATTGCGTTTGAATATTGAAAGCCGTCGTGATCATCATCCACGACCGATGCAGGACTATGTCGATGAGCTGACCCAGCTGATTCAAAGTTAATATTGCGGTATCCAGCAGAATAAAAATGGGAGCAAAATTGCTCCCATTTCTATTCATTTAATGATAAACATTTTAACGATAACCATTCGGATTCTGTTTCTGCCAGTTCCAGCTATCTGCCAGCATATCCTCCAAACCATATTGTGCTGTCCAGCCCAACTCTTGTACTGCACGGCTATTATTTGCAAAACAGGTCGCCACATCGCCTTCACGACGTGGTACAAACTCAAATGGAACAGCAACCCCATTCACCTGCTCAAAGGTATTCTTCACTTGCAGCACTGAAATGCCATTACCGGTACCGATATTCCAGGCACGGCAGCCTTGGGAAACCAGACGGTTATTCAAGGCACACAGATGTGCGTTGGCCAGATCGACCACATGAATATAATCACGCACGCCAGTACCATCCACCGTGTTATAGTCATGACCAAAAATAGACAGTTTTTCACGACGGCCTACAGCCACCTGCGTTACATAAGGCATTAAATTATTTGGGATACCTTGTGGATCTTCTCCAATCTGACCACTTTTATGCGCACCAACCGGATTGAAATAACGCAACAAGGCAATCGACCAGCGTTCATCAGCTACAGCCAGCTTTTCCAGTAGCTGCTCAACTATCAGTTTGGTATAACCATAGTTATTAGTTGGCATTCCGGTAGGCATCTCTTCATTTAAAGGTGAAGGATTATCTTCACCATAGACCGTAGCCGAAGAGCTAAAGACCAGTTTGAACACCTGTGCGCGCTGCATCGCCTGAACCAGACTGATTGAACCGGCAATATTGTTGTCAAAATAGGCCAATGGAATTTGCTGGCTTTCCCCTACCGCCTTCAGCCCGGCAAAATGAATTACCGCATCAATTGAATTTTGTTGAAAGACTTGATCGAGTAGCTGGCTATCCCGGATATCGCCTTCAACAAAGATCAGGCTTTTTTGACTTAACTGCTGGACACGGTTTAAAGACTCAGCTGAGCTATTGCACAGATTATCCAGCACGATCACTTCATGTCCAGCATTCAGCAATTCCACACAGGTATGTGAACCAATATAGCCTGCTCCGCCTGTGACCAGAATTTTCGCCATTTTACTTTCCTAATAGAACTTTAATTAAACCTTGGGTTGAGCCATCTAGACCATCCAGATCGGTCTGTTCACCATTCAGGATAGGCAATAACTGGTTGGCAATTTCCTTGCCTTTTTCTACGCCCCACTGATCAAACGGATTGATATTCCACAGCACAGATTGGACAAATACCTTATGTTCATAGAGTGCAATAAGCATGCCCAAACTGTATGGATTGAGCTCCTGCAATAACAGGGTACTGCTTGGCTGATTGCCTTCATACTGCTTATAGGCCGGCAAGCTCGCCAATTCAGCCTGATCCAGCGCTTCATTGCCAAAAGCCAGTAAGCGCGACTGCGCCAGACAGTTAGATAAAGCCAAATGATGTTGTTCTACCAATGCTTCGGCACTGTCTACATAGGTATATTGCTGGCTATTATACCGCTCTACCGGCGCAATAAAATCACAGCTGACTGACTGCGTACCCTGATGCAATAACTGATAGAAGGCATGCTGGGCATTCGGTCCTACTTCTCCCCAGATGATCGGGCAGGTATCGAACTGGACTTTTTCGCCATTACGCTGGATCGACTTACCATTTGATTCCATTTCCAGCTGTTGCAGATAGGAGGCAAAATATTTCAGCCGGCCATCATAAGGCAGAATTGCATGGGTCTGGATATCCAGAAAATTGGTATTCCAGGCTCCCAACAATCCCATCAATACCGGAATATTACGCTCAAAAGGCTGGTACTGAAAATGCTGGTCCACTGCATAGGCACCCGCCAGCAGCTGCTTGAAGCCTTCAATGCCGATACTCAAGGCAATTGGCAGTCCGATACAGGACCAGAGTGAATAACGCCCACCGACCCAGTCCCAGAGCAGCAACTGGTTTTCCGGTGCAATTCCCCATGCGGTCATTTTTTCCGGCTTGGTTGATACTCCAATAAAATGATGCTTGAGAATATAAGGATGTTGACCTAAGGCCTTTTCCAGCCACAAGCGTACCGTCTGAGCATTGGTCAGGGTATCAATGGTGCCGAAGGATTTGGAGGAAATAATAAACAGTGTCGTTTCCGGACGCAGCTGATGCAACAGCTCAGACAACTGACTGCCATCCATAGTCGAAACAAAATGTACGTTGAGTGGCTGGGCAGACTGGTATTTAAAATCAGATAAAGCATGCGTGACCATCAAGGGACCGAGGTCTGATCCGCCCACCCCGATATTGACCACATCCTGAATGACTTCCCCGGTGGCACCGCGACGCTGTCCGGCATGAATCTGTTCCACCAGCGCATACATCCGCTCCAGCTGGGCATGCACATCCGCTGACAGATCAACATGCTGTTGATCCTGTTTCGGCAGGCGCAATGCCCAGTGCATGGCAGCACGCTGCTCGGTATAGTTGATTTTTTGATTGGAAAATAGGGAGCCAATCCAAGATCTGAGGTTCTGTGCATCGGCCCATTCGATCAGCCCCTGCATCACATTCTTATTGATTCGGTGTTTGCTATAGTCAAACAGCAGTTGTTCAAACTGGATAGAATATCGATTAAAGCGCTCCGGGTCAGCTGCAAACAGCTCCCGTAGATGTTCCGATTGCAGTTGATCTTTATTCGAGGCGAGTTTCTGACACACAGTTTCAGTGTCGAGATTTGGATTAAAATGGCTCAACATTAACGTCCCACCCCAATATAATTAAAACCACGTGTCTTGACATACGTCGGATCATACAGATTACGCCCATCCAGAATCAGGGGATGCTGCATCAACTTGATCAGATACGGATAATCCGGACTGCCATACTGTTTCCATGCCGTAATCAGACATAAGGCATGCGCACCTTCCACGGCCTGATACTGGTCTTTGCACAGGATTAAGTCTTGCCGTGGCCCATAGACCTTTTCAATATTCGCCATTGCTTGCGGATCATGCAGCTTGACCGTCACGCCTTGTGCCCACAAAGCGGTCAGCATGGCATGTACCGGAGACTGCTGGATACTCGGCGTGTTTTCTTTAAAAGCTGCACCCCAGATCGCAATGACCTTACCTTTTAAGTCTCCGCGGAAATAATTCCAGAGTTTACGGAACAGCAGTTCTTTTTGCTGTTCGTTGATGTCCCAGACCTGCTCCAACAGCTGGTTTTTTACCCCTGAATCTGCCACTGCATGTATCAAAGTGCGGATATCATGAGAGAAATTTTCTCCACCGAAACCAACGCCGGGGAACAA
This sequence comes from Acinetobacter lwoffii, assembly GCA_002332985.1. Classification (GTDB taxonomy): domain Bacteria; phylum Pseudomonadota; class Gammaproteobacteria; order Pseudomonadales; family Moraxellaceae; genus Acinetobacter; species Acinetobacter lwoffii_N. Next base: position 12,883 of record DDAT01000025.1, read on the forward strand.
ATAGGCAGAACCAATCCGGTTATCCGCAGCCATGCCTTGCCGTACCTGCTCAATATCAATTCCAAGTTTTTCTGCCACACTGGCCAGATCATTCATATAACTGATCCGGGTGGCCAACATGCCGGAAATACTCAGCTTGGTAAATTCGGCATCCAGAACCGGCATAAATAGATACTGCTGCGCGCGTGGAAATAATGGGCGTAAGAGTTCTTTGATTTTAGGCTGTATATCTGCATGATCACAGCCCACAATCAGCTGGGTGGCCTGAGTAAAGCTACGCAGTGCATTGCCTTCTTGAATAATATCTGGCAGATAAATCCAGTCATCATTCGGCAGCAACTGCTGAAAGCGCTGGGTGCCATGCAAGCCAAAGGTCGAAGCATTAATCATCAGCTTGGGATGGGCAAAACAGGCATGCCGGATGGTGTCCAGCATCTGAAATGCCTGCTGTTCTTCAGTCGCATTAAAACTAAAGAAAAAAACATCCTGATTAAAATCCAGATGCTGAAAATCGCAACAGTTTAAAAAGCCAGATTTTTCCTGTTTTTGCAGTAATTGTTGTAGAGATTCATCCTGGAAATAGGGCCGAGCTGACTCATCTGCATCGAAGCTATTACACCAGACCACCTGATGACCACATTCAGATAAAAGGGCCGACATGACCCCGGAAAATAGGGTTTTTCCCAATACTGCGACTTTCATATTATTCCTTTTTATTATTTTTTCTTACAAAGCCAGTTCCTGAATTAATGCTTTAAACTCGTTACCGAGTTTAGGATGATCAACGCCATAATGTAAAACAGCTTTTAGGTAACCTAACTTACTGCCACAGTCAAAGGTCTGGCCTTTCATGCGATAGGCTTCCACAGCTTCGGTTTGCTGCAACATGGCAATCGCATCTGTGAGCTGGATTTCATTGCCTGCCCCGCGTGGGGTCTGTTCCAAAAGCTGCATGATTTTGGCCGGCAGAATATAACGTCCGACCACAGACAAATTCGAAGGTGCCGTTCCGACCGCCGGTTTCTCAACGATCCCTTGCATGACGATACTTTCACCTTCCTCAGGTGATGCAGCAACATCCACGATGCCATACTGGTCCACCAGATGTTCAGGCACCGCTTCAACCATGATTTGTGAAGCTTGAGATTGTACATAGCGCTGAATCATGTGCGACAAGTCATTTTCCGGATCCTGATCCTTGACCAGTACATCAGGTAATAAGACTGCAAAATCATCATCTCCAATCACGGCTTTGGCACATAATACCGCATGGCCCAAACCTAAAGGCTGAGGCTGACGTACACTAATCACACTGACACCTGCAGGCAAAATTTCAGTAATCTCTTTGAGTAAGTCCGTTTTGTTTTTTTGCGCAAGGGTGGTTTCAAGTTCAAAGTTACGATCAAAATAATTTTCAATCGATGCTTTAGAAGAGTGGGTCACCAGAATAATCTGCTCAATTCCGGCAGCAACCGCTTCACGGACCACATATTCAATCGCAGGGCGATCCACGACAGTCACCATCTCTTTGGGAATAGATTTACTGGCAGGTAAGAAACGCGTACCTAAACCAGCCACAGGGAGAATTGCTTTCTTGATCATATCTATAAAAACCTAGTTCACTTTAATTTCGTTACCGCGTACATAACCATCCACATAATATTCTAATTGTGCCAGCGCCCATTCAATGTCGGTATGAGTCGCGGTAAGTTCATGTATGCGGTTAAATACTGCCAGAATTTCTGCCAATGGATAATGTTTCTCGACAGATCGCAGAATACGTGTATGTGCAGTAATTTCTGTATTTTCTTCATCAATCAGCAGTTCTTCATAGAGTTTTTCGCCTGGACGTAGCCCAGTATATTGAATTTCAATATCACCATTCGGGTCTTTATTATCTCTGACTTTGAGTCCGCTGAGAGAAATCATTTGTCGTGCCAGATCCTGAATCCGTACCGGCTCGCCCATGTCTAACAAGAATACATCTCCACCAGTGCCTAAGGCACCAGCCTGAATCACCAGCTGCGAGGCTTCCGGAATGGTCATAAAGAAACGGGTTACTTCTGGATCAGTCACGGTAATCGGACCACCTTTGGCAATTTGCTGTTTAAACAGCGGCACGACCGAGCCCGAGGAACCGAGCACATTTCCAAAGCGCACAATACTGATCTGAGTCTGATCCTGAGCCTCTGCCATAGCCTGACAGTACAACTCTGCCATACGTTTGGTCGCTCCCATCACGTTGGTTGGACGTACCGCTTTATCAGTTGAAATCAGCACAAAGGTTTCTACCCCTTTTTTTACCGCAGCATTCACACTAAAGGCGGTTCCAACGGCATTGTTTTTCAAACCTGCCAGCGGATTACATTCTACCAGCGGTACATGCTTATAAGCAGCAGCGTGATAAACTGTCTGTACACCATATTGTTCAATCACCCGTTCTAACTTACGTTCGTCGAGAACTGAACCTAAAATTGGAATAATTTCACAGCTTGCCGTAAGACGTAATTCTTTATCAATACGATATAAAGCAAATTCTGTTAGCTCATAAATAATAATTTTGACAGGCTGATTTTTAATAATTTGGCGACATAGTTCTGAACCAATCGAGCCACCCGCGCCTGTGACCATGACTACTTTATTTTTAATATTTTTAGCTAAAAGCGCTGGAACGGGCGGTACGGGATCACGCCCCAGTAAATCAATAATATCCACTTCCTGAATATCAGAAATTCGAATTTCACCATTGACCAGTTTAGTCAGACCCGGAATCTCGGTAATTTTTAAATGAGCCGGCTCTAAAAACTTGATAATTTCACTTTTACGTATTCGCCCTACTGACGGAAGTGCAATTAAAATTTCATCAATTTTGAATTTTGTAAAACATTTCAAAGCAGTATGGGGTAAAAAAACTTGGATACCACCAATATTTTGGCCACTTAAAGAAGGATCATCATCAATAAATATAATCGGTAGATGTTCATTAGAACGGTTTAAAGTAGCTGCTACCTGCTGACCAGCATGACCTGCTCCATAAATCGCGATACGTTTTTTGGGTACACCTGACTTCAAGTAAGATTGAACGACAAAACGAATAATACCCCGGCTGAACCAAACCCAGGCGAACATCATAAAACCAAACATCAAAGGAATTGATGTCGGAATAAACGCATGCGTACTATAAGCCAACAAGTACAAACCAATCACGCTTAATATGGTTGCCAGACCTAATTTGGCAATAAAAAATTCATTAAAGGTACGAACAATAAAACGGTATACACCACAAATAAACAGCGCAAAGACTGCAATAGCACTTACCCAAACTGACCCAAAGGGAATATTGGGTACAACTTCTGCACCGAGATCAAACTGTCGAATGGCATAACAAAGCCAGATCAGAACCGGGAAAATAAAGAAGTCCAAGACGACCAAAAATACTAATTTTGCTGATCGTGGAGATTCAACTAATGGCAAGATGATAGATTTCACGTGATGTGTCTTCTCAATATGACTTATAAGTTTCAACTCAATTTAAATATTAGAATGACTAAATTGAAACCTGGATAAATTTATCAAATGCACCTATCGGTACATTCTACGTGACTGAATCATTGATAGATTATATACGACCAATCACTTGTTGAATGCCATATTCGGTTGTCTGAATATTATTTTCTGTTAATGTCGGATGCACCAAAAACATTAAACTGGTTTCGCCTAATTTCTGTGCATTTTTTAAACGCTCTACTGGACGCCATTCTGTATGATCGAACGCATGCTCCAAATAGACCTCTGAGCAAGATCCGCTAAAACAAGGGACGCCCAAAGCATTAATCCCTGCCATAATTCGGTCACGTGACCAGCCTTCAGGCAAGGCATCGATATTGACTTGCACATAACATTTATAAGCAGCATGTACATAATCATCGGATGGGCGATGTACAGTAAAATATGGACTATTCTCAAAACAACTCAAAATTCTTTCAGCATTTTTAGTACGTTTTTCCGTCCATTCTGACATTTTTTTCAGTTGGATACGCCCAATCACTGCCTGCATTTCCATCATGCGCCAGTTGGTACCAAAGGAGTCATGTAGCCAACGGAAACCCGGTGGATGCTGCTTGTTATAGATACTATCAAAGTTCTTACCATGGTCTTTATAAGACCACATTTTTTTCCATAAATTTTCATCATTGGTGGTGACCATGCCACCTTCACCGCCTGTCGTCATAATCTTGTCCTGACAGAAGGACCAGGCACCAATATGACCAATTGAACCGGCAGATTTACCTTTATATTTTGCTCCATGCGCCTGTGCACAGTCTTCGATTACATACAGACCTTTATCGGAAGCCAACTGCATGATCGGGTCCATATCACACATCCAACCTGCCAGATGCACACAAATGATGGCTTTGGTATTGGGTGTGATCACCGCTTCAATGGTCCGACGGGAGATATTTTGGGAGTCCAGTTCGACATCGGCAAAGACCGGGTTTGCTCCTGACGTGACAATGGAGCTGGCAGAAGCTAAAAAAGTACGGGAAGTGACAATTACGTCATCGCCTGCGCCAATGCCTAATGCCTTGAGCGCAACATCTAGCGCTACTGTCCCATTGGCCAATGCGACTGCATATTTAGTTTCTGCGAACTGAGCAAATTCCTTTTCAAACTCGCGGCATTCCTGTCCGGTCCAGTAATTGACTTTATTCGACAACAAAACCTGGGAAACCGCATCCGCTTCTTCCTGAGTAAAACTTGGCCATGGTTCAAATGCAGTGTTTAACATGATCTTTCCTGAATTTTTAAAATTTAAAAACTTATTTTTTATCTAGAATTCTTGCTGGATTGCCGACAACTGTCACACCCGGTGGAACGCTCTTGGTGACCACAGCACCCATACCGACCACAGCACCCTTACCAATCACTAAAGGCTTGTCAGGTGTACCCTGTTTAATCACAGCACCTGTACCAATATAGACATGGTTTTCAATATGAATATTGCCATTACATTTCACCCCGGGAGCAAAGGTGACATAATCACCGATGACACAGTCATGAGCGACATAGCTATAAATATTGGCATGAAAGAATTTTCCAATTTTGATATTGGATGTCAGACAAGTGAAAGGACAAAGTAAACTTCCTTCACCAATATGCACCTCATCTAGAATAACTGTATTGCCTGCATGAACATCTAGATGCTGTATCTGGTCCTCATTTAAACGCTGAACCAGTTTTTCACGAACTTGACTATTCGCGATAGCAATGGTTACAGCCTTATGGGTATTTGGTGTAGCGAGAAAATCCTGATAACTTAGAACAACATAGCCATTTAAACTATTGCCAGCTTGGCTATCATCGATAAAAACAAAGTTATCTTTGGCTAAGGTTGGAAATTGCTGGCGAACCAATGGCATAACTTCTTTACCAAAACCACTTGCACCGTAAACACCAATATATAAAGCTTTCATTATGTTTCGTCCTTGTGTTGTGAGCCAGTAAAACGTGTCATAGTCGCTTCACCCTCGGCACTGATATCATCTTTTGCTAAAACTTTATGTACCGTTTTAAACATGATTTTGAAGTCGAGCCAAATGGACTGATTTTCGACGTACCAGGTATCCAGCTTGAATTTTTCTTCCCAGCCAATTGCATTGCGGCCATTGACCTGCGCGTAACCCGTCATGCCCGGTCTTACATCATGGCGTTTGGCCTGTTCTGAATCATAAAGTGGAAGATATTCCATCAGCAGGGGGCGTGGACCAACAATACTCATATCCCCCTTGATTACATTCCACAGTTCCGGCATTTCATCCAGACTGGTAGAACGCAGCATTTGACCAAAAGGCGTTAAACGTTCACTGTCCGGCAATAGGTTACCCTGCTCGTCCACAGCATCTTTCATGGTCCGGAACTTGATCATTTCAAAGGGCTTGCCATGTAAACCAGGACGCACCTGGCGAAACAAGACCGGAGAGCCCAGATTTTTTTTCACTTTGTAAGCCACAAAGGCATAAAGCGGTGAAAGCAGGATCAGGGCGATGGAAGCGATGATAATATCGAGGAAGCGTTTTAGCATAACTATCTCAACACTTAAAGAATAAAAGTGCTATGAAATTTGAGGATCGTAAATTATTTAAATTGTGCATAATACTCTAACGCCTTTTCAAGGACTTCTTTATGATTATATTTGCTAGCAACTTCATCATAACATTGTTGCTTCATTAACAATAAAGAGTCTCGAGACTGCGAAATTTTTTTCATTTTATTAAATAATGTCAAGGTGTCTTTAGGATCGACAAAAAAGCCATTTTTTCCCTCTTGAACAATTTCTGAGTACCCGGTGATAGAGGTTACAAGTACAGGTACTTTCATTAAATTGGCCTCAAGTACTGATAAACCAAATCCTTCGCGATAGGAAGGTGATACGAATAAATCCATTATAGTTAAAAACTTTTTAACATCTTTTTGAAAGCCTACTTCAATAATATTTGGATTTGTCTTGATAATATTTTGTGTTTCTTGACTAAGTGGATCTAACTCATGCTCATACATGCCAACTAGTAGTAGTTTGACATTTTTCTGTTCAAGCATATTAAAAGCATGAACTAACTCATTAATACCCTTATCAGCTACTAACCTACCTACAAAACCAAAGACAAAATCCTGTTTAGAAATACCATATGATTCTCGAATAGTAGAATCATCATAATTTTCTGTTAAAAATTCCTCTACTGGCATACCATTAGCACTGCCATGATGAATAACAGAAACTTTCTTTCTAGTTAATTTATCCTGTACTTTTTGTTTGACACCTTGGCTTACTGCTATAATATGAGTTGCACAGAAGCAATTTAGTTTTTCTAAGGCCATCAATAATTTTCTTTTTTTGCCTGTTGTACCCTCATATCTTAATCCGTGCACGTAGTAAATACGTACTGGGACTCTAGTAATATATCCTGTAAAAAGCCCAAGCAACGAACCTTTAGGCGTATTACAGTGGATAATATCAGGCCTTTGCCTAATGAATAGCAATAAAAATTTTAATAAGCTGATAATATCATTTTTAATAGCAATATCTCGTTTCATTTGAATAGCACTATATTTTACGTTTTCTGAGCATGCTATTTGTTCAAGCTCCTTATCAGGCGAACTAATTAAAGTAACATCAAAGTCTTGGCTAAGCCTTCCTATTTGTCCTTTAAAAAAATTTAAAGACATAGGTACAGTTGTAATCAAAAAAAATTTATTTTTCTTCATGGCAATAGCTTCATTTATATCTTTCTACATCTAAATTAACTTTTTTACTAAAAACTATTTGATTTCGTTTATTAATTAGCCTTTGTTCCTGATTAAATAAATTTGCTAAATAGTATATTTTTCCCTTAATTTTATTTAACCTAAAAAAATTCCTCCAAAAGCTACTGTAGTTGTATTTTTGAAGTATATATTTCTTTGAAATATTAGCCAAAAAGTATTTTTTGTAATAATATTGGCCAAATTCTCTATAAAAGAGTAGAGGCTCGTACATTATCATAAAATTACTATGATGCTTAGCTCTATACCATAATTCAGCATCTTCTATTCGAATAGCTTTTTCATCATAAGGATTATCCAGAAACCAACTTTTTTTTCCCATAATTGAAGGGTGGATAAAGCCATCTACTTTTTCTAATCCTTCCACTCGCTTGTACCGACGCCCGAATACTAAATTATTCTCATCAATTACATAAGCATTGGTGCCAAGTACATCAATATCAGAATATTCTCGTAAAACCTCCAATTGCTTTTCCAATCTAAGAGGATGCATAATATCATCAGCATCCATTCTCGCAATAAACTTTCCTTTTGACTCTTTTATTAACTGGTTAAGACGATAAGGTAGTTGTCTATTCTTCCCATCACAAATTACTCTAATTCTTATATCTTTATGCGCAAATTCCTGAGCAATCTTAAGGGAATTATCTATTGAGCCATCATCAACAAGAATTAATTCCCAATTTTGAAATGATTGACTAAGCACGGATTGAATCGCATATGCTAAGTAATTTTCAGCATTATAAAATGGAATACCTATACTTATTACAGGGCTACGGTTGACTTCATTAAGCATAAAAATTAAAACCTATATAAATTAAAATCAACATTAAAACATAATGAATTCTAATACTCCCTTTAATGAATGCTGAATAAAACAAAGGAGCAATCAAAAATGGAATTACAAACCAAGAAAACAGGCCCCAACGATCTGAGAATGCTAACTGGAATGCCATAAATAAAAAAATACTAGTAATAATATAGTAAGAAATTAAAATATTATACTGAATTATCAAGTCTGGATTAGACAACTTATTTCTTACATATAAAGAAATACACAAAAACAATGTATTGAAAAATACAAAATTCGGCTTAAAACCTACCTCGTAAACTTCTGCACCATCACCAGACAGATAATCTCCACGCCGCTCCCCATCTAATATCTCCAAGATAATAGGTGATATATTAAGGAAACCAAAATTAAAATATGACAACAATATAGAAGTTAAATAAAATAAAAGTAATAAGGGTATCATTCTATACTTTTTAGTGATCAAAGAAAATATAAAGATCGCAATAGGAATAATTGAAGTTAAATGAAAAGATAAAGCTAATAATAATAGCAAGTATATTTTGGAAATATTCCCTTTTTTTAACCATATAGAGTAAGCTAATAGTAATACAGCCAAAGATACACCTTGCCTAATAACATTAACACTCATACTCAAAAAAAAGAAAAATGACATATATGAAAAAAAAGTAATAAATAGATTTGACTTAAAAAAATCTGTATAATTTTTAGAAGCTTTAAAAACAAAAGTAAAAAATAAAAAAGATATAAAAAATAAAAAAAATGAAAAGCTTAAATTAAAAAATCTAAAAATAAGGGCTATCAAATTAAATAAAAATTCACCAAAAAATTTAATTTCAATATTATTATTCCAAAGAATATTATGGTAATTTCTGGTATCTGTACCTACATCATACCCCCTAAAACCCACTAGAAAAATTAAGGAAACTAAAGGAAACACAACCAGATATTTTCCTAACTCATTCTGTAATAAAATATCTTTTTTAATTTCCGAAGATAAAGCACTAACTACAACTAAGCACGCTGTACAAAAATAAATCAAATTGTAAATATCATAAAAATCAGTATTATCTATTAACATAAAAAGATAGTTTCCAATACTTGGTGTCCTTTAAATTAGATAAATATTTTAAATTTATACTTAACTTAAAAATGAAATTAATACTTATTCCAAACTTCCTTATATTTCCCTAAAACATAATCACATGAGTGATACTCTTCTATAAACTTTCTTGCATTAATAGAATATTCTTTAAGTTTTTTTGGGTTCTTTATTAAATCCTCAATACACTCCAATAAATGAATTTTATTTGGTGTAATATTTACAAGAGGCTGATAATCTAAGTTATAATACCTCTTTACCTCAGATTCCATTCCACTTAAAACCACTTTAGAATAACTCATCCCTAATAAGCCATTTACCCCACAATCATAACTATAACACTGGTCAATAAAGATATGACAATCATTGAATTTTTTAATATAAACTGAATAAGGTAATCCCCCAACTATTTCATACTCAATCATACTCGGATACTTATTTTTTAATATAATAAAGATTTCATCAATTATATCATTTCCTTTCCTATATTCTTTCCCAAACTGCCAACCATGAAAAACCTTCAATGGGTAAGAAATTTTCACTTCTTGTTTACTTGATTGCATAATTATCGGTACAATTTCAGAACATTTAGCACTATGTTTATATGGTATATAATAATCAAATAAACCTGGTATAACAGCATTAACATTACTTAAAATATATTTATTTAGAAAGATATAAAATGGATTTATAACCCATATTAATTGTGATATATATTTTTTAAATGTTTTCAACTTAAGCCTATCAAACATAGTATATTTAAATTCACCACATAAAGAATACTTAACCCAATAATAATCATCTCCTAAAGCGCATAAAAAAACTTTTTTATTATTAGCTTTTATTTTTCTAAAAATAACAAAATTAACTATAAAGCCGAAATCTGATAAAAAAATCGGATTTATTAGTTGAACAATATCGTAGCCCTTTAACTCATTTAAAGATTTCTTATACTTAAATATTTGAAAAACACCCTTCAATCCCATTAAAGTTAATAATTTATAATAAAAAACCAATAAAATATTAATCAGTTTATTGCTTGATGTATAATATTTATAGTTAATATAAATATCGGCATTAAGCTCTTTATAGCCATCACCATTATGAACACATAAAACATTATATCCTTCTTCACGCAGTGCCTTTTTTAAATTAGTATGCACTCCTGAATACTCACCCATTAATAATATTTTCAATTCTGATTCTCTGCTAACTGTTTAAATATAAAAAAACTCATCACTATCCAATACATTGCATAGTTTACTAAATATGCAACAGAAACCCCCTCAAAACTAAAGATTTGAGCAAATATATATGTCAATAGAATCAAACTAAGCGAAAAAATAATTTCCGTAGTTACAAATAATTTAGTCATCGCCTTACTTAGCATCAAATAAGCCAATATCCAGCTACCAATTTTAAGCGAATCACCGATCATTTGCCATAAAAATAAATCACGCATTGGCATAAATTCATGACTAAATAACAGGGTAATAATCCAGTCACGTAAAATATAGACCACTAACCCACCAACTAAAGCTAAAGGGAAGATAAATTTATAGCCTAAATATACTTCTTTTTTTATTTCATCTAAATGTGTCAGTTCAGCTAATCGTGGCAAGTAATAAACACCAAGTGTAGTTGTAACTAACATCAAGTATGCTGCACTTAAGCGAACCATCGCTTCCCAATAACCTGCGTAATTTAAACCAAACTCTTGAGATAAATAAGAACGGATCACCATTTGTGATAAAGGCACACAAATTGCGCTGACGAGCGCCATGAGAGCAAAAGCTGCAAATTTTTTAGCGATATGCGGTTCAATTTTTCCAAATAAATATGAAATGTTAAACCAGTTAGATTTGTAGCATATAAAAAGTGTTACAAAAAAAGCGAGAGATTGATAAATTGATAACGCGATTAGGGCACCGTATAAATGATATTGAAAAGCTAAAAAACCTGTTATTAATAAAGAAATTATACTGCCTACGATATTTGCAATGACTAACTTTAAAATTTCTTTTTTACCGTTCAAAATTGCCAAGAAAAGTGCATTTAAATTAAATAAAACTAAAAAAATTGCAAACCAAACAAAAACAGATTGATATTCTGTCGTCTGAAAAATATAGAGTGATAATTGTTTTTGAAAAATTAAAATTATACATGTAAAAGTTAAACTAAAAATGAGGATTAAACTACCAGCAGCTTTCCAAATTGCTCTTTGCTTAGTTTCATCTTCATAATATTCAGCAGTATATTTTATTACTGCTGTATTAATCGCACTTCCTGCAAAAACTGTGACCATTTGTATAAAGTTTTGAAACTGTCCTATTGCAGCATAGCCTACAGGACCAACATATACAGCTAAAATTTTATTCAAAATAAACATTGTGGCTGTTTTTATTAAAACAGCCACACCATTTAACACACTGGTATTTAACAGATTCATCGTTTTAAACTTGAAACTGATTACATAAAGTGATAATTCTCTCAGCATCAGCTACAGACAGTGTAGGCCCCATAGGTAAACTTAGTACTTCATCATGTATCTGTTCAGAAATTGGATAACTTAAATTATTCCATTCTTTATACGCTTGTTGTTTATGTGGTGGAATTGGATAATGGATTAATGTTTGAACACCATGATTTAATAGATACTGTTGTAAAGCTTCACGCTGATTGCTGCGAATCACAAATAAATGCCAAACATGCCGCTCGTTGGTTTCTACACTTACGCCATTTAATGGGAGTTGAATTAAAGGATTTTTGATTCCTTTCAAATATAAGCTCGCAATATGACGTCTATGCTGAGTTTCTTGATCCAAGTATTTGAGCTTGACATCTAGCATTGCTGCCTGAATTTCATCTAATCGACTATTCACACCTGGAACTAAATTTTTATACTTTTCATGCGAGCCATAGTTACGCAATGCTTTTAACATGGTAGCTAACTCTGCATCATTCGTTGTAACTGCACCTGCATCACCCAATGCACCTAAATTTTTTCCAGGATAAAAACTAAAACCTGAAGCATCGCCCCAGTTTCCTGCTTTTTTACCTTGTATTTGTGCCCCGTGACTTTGTGCGGAGTCTTCTAAAACCAATAAATTGTGCTGTTTGGCAATTTTCATAATTTCTGGCATTTCTGCCAATTGACCATATAAATGCACAGGCAGAATAACACGGGTTTTAGCAGTAATAGCCTGTTGAATTTTAGCAGGGTCAATATTATAAGTATTAATATCAGGCTCAACTAAAACTGGCGTCAAGTTATTTGCTGTAATGGCAAGAATGCTAGCAATATACGTATTCGATGGAACAATAACTTCATCTCCATCTTTAAGCTTGCCTAACTCTTTCCATGCACGTAGTGTCAGAATCAATGCATCCAAGCCGTTTGCAACACCAATTGCAAACTGTGTACCACAATTTTCAGCAAAGTTTTTTTCAAAACTTTCTAGCTCTTTACCACTAATATACCAGCCTGAATCAATCACTCGCGTACAAGCCGTAATCAATTCTTCACGATACTGCTGATTAATATTTTTTAAATCAAGGAAAGGGATCATTATAAATTCACATTATTCAGGAATATAAAGTTCAGCCATACCCACAATACACTCTTGATCATTAGATACAGCAACTGTCTTAAAAATTACACGTTTCTTTTCTTGCAGAACATTTATTATTTCTACTTTAAAAATAACTTTTTCGTTTAAGTATATAGGTCTAAGAAATTTATTTTCAGATTTTAAGTAAATGCAACCAGCGCCTGGTAAGAGGTTTGCAAAAATTGTAGAAAAAATACTGCTAGCTAAAGCACCATGTACAATACGTGCACCAAAAATTGTATTTTTTGCATAATTTTCATTTAAATGAACAGGGTTTGTATCGCCAGAGAGTTCAGAAAACAATTTCACATCACTCTCACTAAATGAGCGAACAATTTCCGCGCACATCCCGACTTTATATTCAGTAATCGACAACATAATTAATCAACCCAAAAAACGACTATATTGAACTTTATTCTTTTCATATTTTTCTTTCGGGAAAATATAATATATATTCGTGCTGTCCTCTGACACTTTTTCTGCACCCATTTTCAAATGAAATGAATGAACCTTATCATTTCCTTTCATCACCTCATAATGACTTTGCTTAAAATTTAAACACCCAAAACCCGCCTCGTAAACTAAAAGTGCACTTTCAACTGCCGCATACTTAGTTTTATTTTCGTTTAAAATCCAACTTCCCCAGCAAAATGACTTTGGTTCCTCTTTAAAGTCGTAAAGTCGCACTGAACCAACAGCTAAATCATCACTATTTCTGCAAATAATAAAATAGTACTCTTCCCCAGCCTCTTCTCTTTTTTTATAATTTACAATCCATTGACGTTGAGCTTCTTCATCTGCTGTAGATTTAGAAATATAAGTGTTTAATTGGTCGTTATTTCTTAAACTACAAATAAATGCAGCATCATTTTCGTGTACTAATCGAAGATAAATTGTGCCCGCTTTTAAGTTAAAATTTTTCATTTTAGCCCCTTATAGCCTGAAACTCTGTATATGTACGAATATAATCACTTTCATCATATTGCTCACTTGCCAACACAAGTAAAATACAATCTTCTGAAAAATCATGCATTTCATGCCATACCATAGGCGGTATTTTTAAACCTAGATTAGGTTGGCACAATACAACTTCTTGCTTTTCTTTCCCACTATCCATGAACATTTTACAACTGCCTTGAATGCAAAAAGCAATTTGTTGTAGTTGTCTATGTGCATGAAATCCACGTGGAACATTAGGCTGAGCACCAAAAATATAATAAAGCCTTTGAATATTGAATGGGATACTCTTATTAGCTTCAGCAACAACAAGGCTACCGCGATGATCACCTAAATCAGGTAATTCAATCCAATCGATAAGGTTCATATTTATTCACTCACCAAAGAAATGAGATATTGACCATAATCATTTTTACTCATGCTGTTACCAATGTCTAAAACCTGTTCTTTACTCAGCCAACCATTATTCAAGGCAATTTCTTCTAAACACGCAACTTTATAGCCCTGACGTTTTTCAATAGTCTCCACAAACTGCGCTGCCTCAAGTAAGCTTGCATGTGTGCCTGTATCTAACCATGCAAAACCGCGTCCAAGCAATTCTACATTTAAGTCACCGCGCTCTAAATACATCTGATTGACTGTGGTAATTTCCAATTCTCCACGTTCAGAGGGTTTTACCTGTTTAGCAATTTGAATCACATCATTGTCATAAAAATACAAACCAGTGACTGCAAAATGCGATTTAGGTTGTTTTGGCTTTTCTTCTAAAGAAATTGCGCGTTTCTGCTCGTCAAATTCAACCACACCAAAACGCTCAGGGTCTTTCACCTGATAACCAAATACTGTAGCACCTTTTTGACGAGCGACGGCTTGACGGAGCATTGGGGTAAAACCTTGACCATAAAAAATATTGTCGCCCAATACTAGGCAGACATTACTGTCCCCAATAAAGCTTTCACCAATAATAAATGCTTGTGCCAAACCATCAGGGCTAGGTTGGACGGCATATTCAAGCTGAATTCCAAATTGAGCACCATCACCCAATAAACGTTTAAAACCATCAATATCTTCAGGAGTACTAATAATGAGTACTTCGCGAATACCTGCAAGCATTAATACTGAAAGCGGGTAATACACCATTGGCTTGTCATAAATAGGTAATAACTGCTTAGATACCCCTTTGGTAATTGGATATAAACGTGTACCCGAACCGCCTGCTAAAATAATACCTTTTGTTGTATTTGACATTATGAATTTACACCTAATCTTTCACGTTGGTAACTACCATCTTGCACTCGATGACACCAATCTAAATTATTTAAATACCATTGCACCGTTTTACGGATTCCAGTTTCAAAAGTTTCTGCAGGCGTCCAACCTAATTCATTTTGAATTTTTGTAGCATCAATCGCATAGCGTAAGTCATGCCCAGGGCGGTCTTTTACAAATGTAATCAGTGATTCATACGCTTGACCGTTTGCTTGTGGTTTTAACTCATCCAAAATTTTACAAATGGTTTTGACCACTTCTACATTCTGCTTTTCATTATGACCACCAATATTATAGGTTTCCCCCACTACACCTTCGGTCACCACTTTATATAAAGCACGTGCATGATCTTCTACAAATAACCAATCCCGAATTTGCTGACCATTACCATATACAGGTAAAGGTTTCGCATCTAACGCATTTAAGATGACTAATGGAATTAACTTTTCTGGAAAATGGTAAGGCCCATAATTATTAGAACAATTTGTCACAATTACAGGTAGACCATAGGTTCTGTACCAAGCACGCACCAAATGATCTGAACTGGCCTTAGAGGCAGAATAGGGAGAACTTGGCGCGTATGAAGTTGTTTCTGTAAACAAATCTGTCGTGCCTTCTAAGTCACCATAAACCTCATCAGTTGAAATATGATGAAAGCGAAAGTTTTGTTGATCTTCGGCGTCAAGCCCCATCCAATACTTTCGAGCAGCTTCTAATAAAGTATAAGTTCCCACAATATTGGTTTGAACAAATGCTGCTGGGCCATCAATTGAGCGGTCTACATGTGACTCTGCTGCTAAATGCATAATTGCATTAGGTCTAAATGCATCTATTGCTGCTGTTAGTTGCTCGGTATCACAAATATCAATTTGTTTGAACTGATAGCTCGGATGCTGATCAATTTCTTTTAACGATTCTAAATTACCCGCATAAGTGAGCTTATCTATATTCAGAACTTGGTTATTGGTGTTTTGAATAATATAGCGGATGACTGCTGAACCAATAAAACCGGCGCCACCAGTG
The DNA here is from genome assembly GCA_002332985.1 of Acinetobacter lwoffii. Lineage (GTDB taxonomy): Bacteria > Pseudomonadota > Gammaproteobacteria > Pseudomonadales > Moraxellaceae > Acinetobacter > Acinetobacter lwoffii_N. Next base: position 28,976 of record DDAT01000025.1, read on the forward strand.
ACAAGAATTTTCATTTATATGACCTTAAATTTCTTTTTAAGAATTTTACCAACAGGAGTATAAAATTTTGCAGCTATTGTAGACATAAATTAAAAAAAAGATATTAATATAGTATTAAATTTTAACCAATCATCAAAAAAATAAAAAAATAAATATAAAAATCAGATAACTAAATTAAAAATGTAAATTAAAAATGTTTTGAAGATATTCAATAATTAGATTTTGCACTACAATCCTTTCTTAATAACGATGTATTAAAATTAAGGGCTTGAATGTGAAGTATCAACGCACATCCATTTTATTCACTATTTCAATATTATTTTCTGGTTGTACGCTTACCTCCGGTTTACAAACCTATGATTTGCCTCCTCAAGGTAATTACAGAACCGATCAAGGCGCAGAGCTTTCAGTCATACAAATTACGCAAGACAATATTCCTCGTATCGAACTCAATAACGCTCAGAATTCCAATACTATTTTTCACTTATTTAACAAGCATCAACAAGTCTATAAATTGAGTTCAGGTGATGTTCTCTCAATCCAACTTTGGGCCTATCCGGAAATTACCCCCCCTATTCAGGATATTTCAAATGTAAAAGCTGCAGGTTATCCCATAGACTCTAGTGGCAACATACAATTACCTTTAGTGGGACAGGTACGGGTAGCCGGGAAAACACTGGCTGAAACCAATCGTTTTTTACGCAGTCAATTTGCACGCTATTTGAAACATCCGGATGTAGTAGTTCGAGTATTGTCTTATGAAGGTCGTCGCTATTTTGTCAATGGACAAGTCATGCGTAGTGGCCAATATACGCTAAATGATCAGCCCATTAGCATCTATACAGCACTCGGACAGGCAGGTGGTATTAATACTGAAACAGGTGACAATACCAACATTCAATTGATCCGGGAGGGTCAAACTTTTGACCTCAATGTACTACAACTAGAGAAACAAGGCCTATCTTTACATCATTTACTGATTCAACCGAATGATACTATTTTTGTGAATACCAAACAGAATCAAAAACTTTATGTTATGGGTGAGTCAAGTAAAAGCCAAGCCCTGGCTTTACGTGAACAAGGTATGACCTTAAGTGATGTTTTGGGTGAAAGTGAAGGGATTAATCCTTATTCCGCAAGTGCGGCTAAAATCTATGTAATGCGCACCGATTTAGCCACCAAGCAGTCCACTGTGTATCACTTGAATTTAAGCAGTTTTGGTAATTTAGGCTTAGCCAATCAATTCCAAATGAAAAAAAATGACATCGTTTATATTGATGCGACTGGATTAACGCGTTGGCAACGTATTGTTAACCAGATTATTCCGTTCTCTAGTGCACTCTATAGCTTTGACCAACTGGGTAAATAAAATATGCAAATTCGGAATATTTTAGTCGTCTGTGTGGGAAATATTTGTCGTAGTCCAATGGGTGAGTTTTTTCTCAAGAAAAGTCATCCTAACTTACACATTGAATCTGCTGGTCTTTCTGCCATGGTAGGCCATACTGCGGATGATAAGGCCATTGCAAGTATGGCAAGAAAATCAATTGATATGAGCTCACATGTCGCAAAACAAATTGATGCCAACTTAATCAAAACTGCAGATTTAATTTTAGTGATGAGTTCAAATCAACAAAAACATATAGAAAAGACTTGGCCATTTGCTAAAGGTAAAGTATTTCGTTTAGGACATTGGCAAGATCAGAATGTTCCTGATCCTTATAAGCTCGATCAAGCATTTTTTGAAGAAACATGTAATAACATCGAATCTTATGTTTCGGATTGGCAATCACATATTTAATTTTATCTAGTAGTTTATCCATGAATCAAAATTCAAGTACCAATGACGATACCATTGACTTAAAAGAATTATTTTTTTCGTTAATTGCACAATGGAAAGTGATCGCGCTTTGTATCATACTGAGCTTAACTTTCGCATTACTTTATTTACGTGTTACTCCCTCAATTTATTCTGCTGATGCAATGGTTCTGGTAGAGGATAATAAAGGCGCTGGAGCTGCTGCCCTCTTGGGTGGGTTGAGTGATGCTATTCCCGGAGGAATGGGTGGAAAATCTCCCGCAGATGCTGAGATTGAAATCTTAAACTCACGCATGATTTTGGGACAAACGATTCAAAATTTGCACCTTGATATCCAAATTAAAGATAATAGTAATACTTTATTTAATCGTCTGATTAAAAATGACAAAGCTGAAGTTCTTTATAAAAAGGATATGGTGGTTTTCCAAAAAGAAAATCAAGCCTTTTTAATCAAAACATTAAAAATTCCAAATTACTATCTAGATAAAAAATTAGAGTTAAAATTCACGGATAACAACCAGTTTACTTTCTCTTATAAAGATGAAGTGATATTTAAAGGTCAATTGAATTCCAGCAATCAAACCATAGACTCTAAGGGACTTTGGGAAGTTGTAATATTTAGTAAGTCTCCGTTTAAAGAAACATTTACTATTACTAAACTGGCACTACCTACAGCAATGAAGTTCTTAAAAAATGACTATGGTGTAGCAGAGAGAGGGAAAAACTCCGGTGTTATTGGTCTAAATTATAATGGCAATGATAAGGAACATATTACTCAAGTTCTGAATAATATTTTATCCGTCTATCAAATACAAAATATTCAACGCAAGTCTTTAGAATCTAAACAAACTTTAAATTTTCTAGACAAACAGCTGCCGGAACTTAAACAGCAACTTGAGGAATCAGAAATCAAGTTCAACCGTTTCCGTGAGCAATACAATACTATTGATGTAACTCAAGAAGCCGAGTTAATGTTAAAGCAAAATGTTGAACTGGAAAAGATGAAAATCCAATTACAACAACAGCAAGCGGAACTTTCTTCAAAATATACCCCTGACCACCCTCTTATGTCGGCGATCAATGCTCAACTTTCTGAAATTAATCAAAAAACTTCAGAAATGACACAATCGATTAAACGTTTACCAGAAACACAACGATTATATTTGCAGCTATATCGAGATGTAAAAGTAAATACTGAACTGTATACCGCACTCTTAAATAGCTATCAGCAATTGAAAATTGCAGAGGCTGGTGAAATTGGCAATGTGCGTGTTATCGATACTGCAGTTGTACCGATTGAACCCATTAAACCAAAGAAATTAAAAATTCTGATTTTATCTATTTTCCTAGGTGCTTTCTTAGGTACATTACTAGCCCTACTACGTAATATGATGCGTTCAGGTATTAAAGACGCAGCTCAAATCGAAAATGAGCTTGATCTACCAGTCTATGCCACTGTACCACGCTCTCTAACTCAAGAAAGTCGTATTAGACTATTAAAAAAGAAAAAGAATATTCCTATTCTTGCGGTGAAAGATAGCGGTGATATTGCGATTGAAAGCCTACGAAGTATGCGTACAGCCATTCATTTTGCCTTAATGAATGCGGCCAATAATGTGATTGCCATTTCTGGCCCTGCACCTGAAATTGGTAAATCATTTATTACCACTAACCTTGCTACTATTTTAGCGCAAGGAGGAAAACGGGTTCTGGTCATTGATGGTGATATGCGTCGTGGTTATTTACATAAGTACTTTAACGCCGAGGTACAGCCAGGTTTAGCAGAATTATTGAATCATCAAAACAGCTATGAAGATATTGTTCAAACTTCTACTGTAGACAACCTTTATTTTGTCACTCGTGGTAAGAGTCCGGTTAACCCATCTGAACTATTAAGTACTGATCAATTCAAGACTTTCCTGGATCAGGCCTCTGTTCATTTTGATCATGTCCTGATTGACACACCACCTGTGCTTGCCGTGACCGATGGTATTATTATTGCGCAATATGCGGGTGTAAATTTATTGATTGCCCGTCATGGCAAAACACAAATAAAAGAGCTAGAAATCACTGTGAACCGTTTTGAACAGGCGAATGTCAAAGTTAATGGCGTGATTCTGAATGATGTACAAAAAGGGGCGGCAGGTAGCTATGGTTATAATTATGCTTATGCTTATACCGCAAATAAAGACAATGACTAATTCATTGTAAACTTTGATATCACACCTTGCTAGAGGCAGGGTGTGATTCAAGTTAGCACTTCGACCTGGCCAATGAGTGGTGATGAAATCCAACGCGCCCTTTCTCAGGCCCAAGTCAGCAATAATAATCAGCAAAGAGTCATTGATTCAGTCATGGCTCATTTGAATACCAACAACCAGTTACTTAAAGCATCACTATTTGCAGAGACAGATCAAAAAATTATTCCTCAAGTCTTTGGCGACCAGCAAAAAGCGCAATACCAAGCGGGTATAGAGTTAAATACAGGCAATCAAAATTGGGATGCCAGACTTCGCATAAATGCAGAAAAAGATCCCCAGATTGATAATGATCAAGATGTGAATGTTGAAGGGTCTTACCTCGCAGGTAAGTTATGGAATCAATGGCTGATTGCTGGACAAATTCCGACCTACTGGGGACCCGGCCATGATGGCAGCTTAATTCGGGGCGATGCTAGTCGCCCTGTGTATGGTTTGACCATGCAGCGTGCCGAACAGAGTGCTTTTGCGAATAAATGGCTCTCCTGGATTGGACCTTGGCAATATCAAGCCTTTGCCGGACAACTGGATGACTATGATGCTGTACCTGATGCTAAATTAATTGGCTTACGTGTCACTGCACAACCTTTACCCTATTTGGAGCTAGGTGCATCGCGTGCTCTCCAATGGGGGGTGAAGGACGACCTGAAAGCCTGAGCTCACTTTGGGATGCTTTTGTCGGTAATAAAGACAATGGTGGCACAGGTGAACCTGATCCATCCAATCAAATTGCCGGGTTTGATGCGCGCTTAAATCTACAGCCACTGCTGCAAGTCCCAATGGGGATGTATGCACAATATATTGGTGAAGATGAAGCCGGTGGCTTACCAGCCAAAAAAATGTATTTGGCTGGGGTAGATTATTCTTCTAGCTATAATAATATGCCTTTCCAGCTGTATACTGAATGGACAGATACCCGTAGTAATGGTAGTGCTGATGGTATTTCATATAACCACCATGTTTATACCGATGGTTTTTATCAGCATGGTTATCCATTAGCACATGCGATGGGTGGTGATGGTCAAATGGTTTCTGTGGGTGGTGATATTCGTTTCGATCGCCTCAATCGTGTTAATGCTCGAGTGCTGTTTGCCAAGTTGAATGAATCCAACCGAACTACTAATTTAGCTTTTCCAGCGCAAGATGAATTAAAAGCTGTTGATGTGAGCTGGACCCATTATTTACGTCCGGATATTCCACTGAAATTAAATGGCTGGATCAGCGATTCAGACCTACGTGGTAATGATGGTGGTGCATCGATTGGAATTGAATTTCCTTTAGAAAAAGGCTTATTTTCCTACTAAGTTCTTTGCAAAATACAATTTCGGTTAGAGCAATCTTTGTTCCTAGACATTCTCTAACAATGATTAAATTCTAAAAAATTAAAAAACCAGCGATTGCTGGTTTTTTATATCTTTAAACTTCAACACAACTGCGGTGTCCACTTGCTAAAAAACCACCCATTCTGCAAGATTTCTCAAAATTTTCTGCTAAGATGGAATGAACCTCAACGATAACATTAGATTGGAATAATACATGAGTAAGGCCTTACCGATTGCTGTCGCTGTTCTTTTAGGCGGTGCCGCGCTAGTACCTGTTTACTATGCAACTCAAAACCCAGCTGCTCAAACCACAAAAGCATCTAAAGATGCCTCTGCTGTTTCTAAAATTAGCTATGCACTCGGTTATGAAGTCGCTCATCAAACTCCACCTGAGCTGGATATTAACAGCTTTGTAACAGGCGTTCGCGAAGGTCATGCCCGTACTGCTCCTGCTTATACTGAAGAAGAATTACAAGCAGCCTATGAGCAGTTCCAAAAAGAAATGCAGCAGAAGCAAGTGGATAGTGCCAAACAGGCTCAGGCATCAAGTGATACTTTCCTGACTGAAAATGCCAAAAAAGCTGGAATAAAAACCACGGCATCTGGTTTACAATATTTAGTGACCAAAGAAGGTACGGGCAAACAGCCTGCAGCAACTTCAATCGTGAAAGTACATTACACAGGGAAATTAGTTGATGGTACCGTGTTTGACAGTTCGGTTGAACGTGGCGAGCCGATTGAGTTCCCACTCAATCAGGTCATTCCAGGCTGGACCGAAGGTCTGCAACTGATGAAAGAAGGCGGTAAAGCAACCCTGTATATCCCATCTAAACTCGGTTATGGTGAACAGGGCGTGCCAGGTACGATTCCTCCACACAGTACTTTGATTTTTGATGTGGAACTCATCGAAGTAAAATAATCCACGAAAAGGAGAGCAACGCGCTCTCCTTTATTTTGAGAATGAATCATGAAAATACAAATAAGTTTGATAGTTTTACTGCTGAGTTCTGGCAGTCTTTTTGCCAAAGAAGTCACCAATAAAAGCCCTGAGGCTGAACAGGTCGGCTACAGCTTTGGTTATCTGATGGGAAAAAGCAATGCCGATTCCTTACAAGGCATTGATCTGGATGCCTTCAGCGCCGGTTTAAAAGCGGCAGCCGCTGGGAAACAGGCGACTTTAAGCGAGGAAGACATGGCGCGGGTGTTGACCCAATTTAAGCGTCAGGCTGAAGCCAAAGAGCTGATTACCTTGAAAAAGCAGGCGGATGAAAATGCCAAAATTGGTCAGGCTTTTCTGGCTGAAAATGCAAAAAAACCGGGGATAAAAACCACCAAATCAGGTTTGCAATATCAGATTCTTCAGGAAGGAAAAGGTAAATCGCCGAGCGCAAATAGTAATGTCCGTGTACATTATGAAGGCCGTTTAATCGATGGTACGGTTTTTGACAGCTCGATTGCCCGTAATCAACCCGTGGTATTTCGTACCACCCAAGTCATTACCGGCTGGACCGAAGGTTTACAGCTGATGAAAGAAGGTGCCAAATATCGTTTCTTCATTCCGGCCGAACTGGCCTATGGACAGATTGGTTCAGGGGATGTAATTGAACCGAACAGTACTTTAATTTTTGATGTGGAATTACTGGAAATTATTAAATAATAAGTCCTATTTTTCCCGATCTAAAATCGGAGAGGTTCTATATTGGCCTCTCTTTTTTTATGGGCTTAAGTATCCTTAAATCGCAGGTTTTCATATCACATTCCGATCAGTTTTGCTATGTTATGTTTTAATCAAGCAATTCAACAACAATAGAGGACGTCAGCATGGCAGCAATCAAGACTCGCGAAATTCATTACACTGCGCAGGATGGCAGTCAATTAATTGGTTATTTTGCTGCACCAGAAACAGATCCTCCTGTTGCCGGTGTACTGGTCGCACCAGAATGGTGGGGTCGAAATGAATATACTGAACAGCGTGCCCGTGAACTTGCAGCACATGGCTATGCGGCCTTGGCCATCGACATGTATGGTGACAAAAAAGTCACTACCAACTCTGATCGGGCCTATCAGTGGATGATGCAGACTTTTGAAGATCCTGACACTATCGTGAATCGTGCAACAGCAGCCTTGAATGCTTTGGCAGCCCAGGATGAAGTCAATGCAGAGAAACTTGCAGCGATTGGTTTCTGCTATGGCGGCAAAGTCGTACTGGATCTGGCACGTGCCAATGCACCTTTAAAAGCGGTGGCCACTTTCCATGCCAACCTGTCTGCGAAAGCACCGGCTCAGGAAGGTCAGGTACAGGCGGAAATCCTGGTGCTACATGGTGAACTGGACAGCATGGTGACCCTGGATGATGTGGCCGGTTTCCGTGAGGAAATGCATGCAGCCAAAGTCGAGCATGAAGTGATTGTTTTTGAAAATGCCAAACATGGCTTTAGCAACCCGCTTGCGGATGAACGGGCCAAATCCAATGGTGTGGATCTTGGTTACAATGCAGAAGCGGAACAAAAAGGTCTGGCAGCAATGTATGCCTTGCTAGACTGCCATTTGGCATAAATAGAAACAACTATCCGGCTTGTTCACAGGCTGAATATTTTAGATACTTCATGAAGAAAAGAAGATAAATCCTACCAGAGGAGAATGTGTATGATGGCTGAAACCAACTGCCCCTACTGCAATTTTGACGAATATGATGTCATTGCCAAAAATGATTATGGTGTGGTGTTGCCTGAACCAAATTCATTGTCCGAAGGTCATTGTGTGATCATTCCATTGCGGCATGTGGCCTCATTTTTTGAAGTGACTGACAAAGAACGTAAAAGTTTGATGTCTTTATTGGAACAGGCACGCAATGAACTGCAATTACGCTACCAGCCTGCCGGTTTTCATGTCGGTTTTATTGATGGTGAAGTATTTCAGGAAAAGGTTGAACATCTGCATATTCATATTATTCCGCGTTATGCAGGCAAGACCTTGAAGCTGGATGAGCGCTGGGGAATTAACGATTAACCGGATTTTTGATCAAAAATAAATGCTCTCCGGAGCATTTATTTTTATGAAAGCTAAGTTCTATCAAGCTCGATGAACATCTACGTTTTTATCTCACTTTTCACATTCCCACCCTGCTGATTCCGCTATACTAGCTGCTGCTTATTCGGTTGCTATGTGTTCATGTTCGTATTTTCAGATGCCCTGTTGGAATGGTTTGATGTGCATGGTCGTCATGACTTGCCCTGGCAGGTGAGCGATGATCCGTATAAAGTCTGGGTCTCTGAAATCATGTTGCAGCAAACCCAGGTCAAAACGGTACTGCAATATTTCGAACGATTTATCCAGCGTTTTCCGACTGTTCAGGACTTGGGTCAAGCCTCATGGGATGAGGTCGCACCCTACTGGGCAGGTCTCGGCTATTATGCCCGCGCCCGCAATCTGCATAAAGCTGCTGGCATCGTGACGGCACAGCAGCAGTTCCCTCAAACCCTGGAAGCATGGATGGCCTTGCCCGGCATTGGCCGTTCCACTGCTGGTGCCCTGATGTCACTGGGTTTACGTCAATATGGCGTGATTATGGATGGCAATGTGAAACGGGTCTTGTCACGTTTCTTCGCGATTGAAGATGACCTGTCCAAACCCGTCCATGAACGTGCTTTATGGCAACTGGCCGAAGAATTATGTCCGGTTGAACGTAATCATGACTATACCCAGGCGATTATGGATCTGGGTGCAACTGTATGTACCCCGAAAAAGCCTTTGTGTCTGTATTGCCCGATGCAGCAGCATTGCAAGGCTCACCAGCAAGGACTGGAAAATGAGTTACCGTTTAAGAAAGCCAAAAAACCAGTTCCGGTGCGCTCTGCTCAGGTCTTGCTGATCCAATCTGGTACAGATTGGCTTTGGCAACAACGCCCCAATAGCGGTCTGTGGGGCGGTCTCTGGTGTCTGCCGATTATTGAAAATGCACATGAATTTGAACAGCAATGCCAGCAACTTGGCCTGAAAAATATCCTCAAAAAAGTCCAGATCAGCCATAGTTTCACCCACTTCACCTGGCAGCTTGAAGCAATCGTTTTTGCAGTGGATCAGGATCAGCAGGAACATCTGGCGATTGAACTGCAAGGCAACTGGATGCGTCCAGAGACAGCCATTGATTGCGGTCTGCCAACAGCGATGAAAAAATTGATCTCTGCGGTAAATGTATGACATAGTCTGGACAAAGCAAAAAACCGATCAGCTCAGCATGAGCTTTGCCAATATTTAAGGATGAATAGCGTGCGCCAATATCTTGCTTTGACCTGGGTGGCTTTAATTGCCATATTACTAACCGCCTGTAGCAGTACACCGACCCCCCCCCTGCTGTACAGCTCAATCCTATCGTCGTGCAAAAACTGAAAAGTATGCGAGTGCCGTCCTCTCTGCCCATCCCGGTGGCACGCGTACAGGCACGTGAATTATCAGATACCTGGGGCGCTTCGCGCAGTCGCGGACGCCTGCATGAAGGTATTGATATCATGGCTCCACGTGGAACCAAAGTCTTTAGCGCGACTGAGGGTCTGATTGCAGATTTACGTAACAACAATTTGGGTGGTAAAGTAGTCTGGATTCTGGGTCCAGGCGGCTCCTGGCATTATTATGCGCATCTGGATGGCCATAAACGTGGCTTAAAAGTCGGCGACTATGTCAAAAAAGGCCAGCTGATTGCTTATGTCGGCAACAGCGGCAATGCCCGGCATACTGCTCCCCATCTGCATTATGGAATCTATTTACAGGGCAAGGGCCGCGGTGTGGTCAACCCTTATCCCTATTTACGTTAATTTTAGGATATTTACATGTCAGAAGCGTTGATCAATCGTCTGGTAGAATTTGCTGAATCAGGCAATCAACAAAAAATTGTATTGAACGGTCAAACTCACCAGGGCTGGGTGATGGAAATTACCGAGGAAGCGCTTCTGATCAGTACTGGTTATGCCGACAAGGCCGGTAAAGATATGTGGATTCTATTTAGCGATCTGGATCAGGCTGAATTGTCGTACTGGGACAATCAGCAGGATCAATGGACTGTGTTTAAATTATAAAACCATAAAAACAAGGAGCATCACATGACTGTGCAACGCTGTGGCTGGTGCTCCGATGATCCGCTGTATATCACCTACCATGACCAGGAATGGGGACAGGCCCTGCTGGATGAAAATCGCCTGTTTGAAATGCTGTGTCTGGAAGGACAACAGGCCGGTCTGGCCTGGATTACCGTTCTCAGAAAACGTGAAGCTTATCGTGAACATTTTTTTCAATATTCGATTGAGTCTATCGCCTCACTTACAGATCAACAACTCCAACTGAAACTTGAAGATGCTAGCCTGATACGTCATCGTGGCAAATTGAACGCCGTTCGGGAAAATGCCCAAGCATGGCTGAAGCTCCGACAGCAAGGAATCAATCTGGTGGAGTGGCTCTGGTCTTTTGCCCAGCAACCGCGACTGAATAATGATGTTATGGATTATCGTCAGGCACCCGCTCAAACCATTGAGAGCCGGAAGATGTCTAAAGCACTCAAACAGGCTGGTTTTAAATTTATTGGACCCACCATTTGCTATGCCTTTATGCAAGCCGTCGGTATGGTTGATGACCATGAAAATCATTGTGACTTTAAAACAATATCCTCGCATTTAAATAAGAGCTGAAATCATGTCGAATAATATTATTCAAGCTTATGCTGCCATGTCCGCAGGTGCGGAACTGGAACCTTATCAATTCGATGCCGGAGAACTGCAGCCGCATCAGGTCGAAGTCAAAGTGGAATACTGCGGTCTCTGTCATTCTGATATTTCAGTCATTAACAATGACTGGGGTTCTTCAGTGTATCCGGTCGTAGCAGGACATGAGATTATCGGCACCATTACCCATCTGGGTGCAGAAGCCAAAGGCCTGAAAGTTGGGCAACGGGTTGGCATCGGCTGGACGGCAGAAAGTTGCCAATATTGCGATCCTTGTATTTCAGGCCAGCAAGTGCTGTGTACTGGTGGTCAGGTGGCTACCATTGTCGGACATGCCGGTGGTTTTGCCGACAAAGTGCGTGCCGGCTGGCAATGGGTCATTCCCCTACCTGACGATCTAGATCCTGAAAGTGCCGGCCCTTTGCTCTGCGGTGGGATTACCGTATTCGATCCGATTCTGAAACATCAGATTCAGGCCATTCATCATGTTGGCGTAATTGGCATTGGCGGTTTAGGGCATATGGCCATCAAGCTGCTGAAAGCCTGGGGCTGTGAAATTACCGCTTTCACTTCAAATCTGGATAAAACTGATGAGCTGAAAGCTATGGGCGCTGACCATGTGGTGAACAGTCGTGATGTCGCTGCATTAAAAGCCCAGCGTGGCAAGTTTGATTTACTGCTGAGTACTGTCAATGTCACCTTGAACTGGCAGGCTTATCTGGCAACTTTAGCGCCGAACGGCACTGTACATATGTTGGGTCTGCCATTAGAGCCGATGCAGATTCCGGCTGGCATGCTGATTGGCGGAGCCAAGTCAGTCACCGGTTCACCGACAGGTTCGCCGGCGGCATTACGTCAGTTACTCCAATTTGCTGTACGTAAAAATATTGCTCCGCAAATTGAAGTCTTCCCGATGTCACAACTGAACCAGGCGATTGAACATCTGCAATCTGGCAAAGCCCGTTACCGGATTGTACTTAAAGCAGATTTTACAGCTTAAATCCTGCCTATTTTTAGCTGTTAAAAAGACCCAGCGATTGGGTCTTTTTTATTGCAGGGCTTCAGGCAAGACCGCAATACTGGCAGGCTTAGCCAGCTCGGTCTTCATTTTCTGCAGCATCTGATAAGGCTGCTGTTGCACAAACATATTTACGAAGGTCAAAGGAATGGAACCTTCCGGATTGGCATAACCATAGGTTGAAACCTTGACCTTATTATTAGCCAGTTTCTGAAAAGTCCAGTCGCCCTGATAATCAGTTAAACGCACATAATCCGGGTTTAAAGGATAGCCACTTTGGATGGCTTTATTCTTGATGGTGATCTGACCATTGGTTTCCTTGATCATCTTGCCCTGTACAATCAGGTCACGGTCTTTTAAGGGAAATGGAAAATCCAGCACCATATACAGGGTAAAGTCACCTTTTTTATCATCGCGGGACAGGACCTTGATGCTACCCATATAGGGAACCCATTGCACGGCATGCTCAACATTCAAAATGAGGGAAACGGCATTTTCAACAGGCGCAGTATAGGTGGTTTCAGCTTTATAGAGAAAGACCGGGTTTTGTTCATTCTGGTAAGTCCAGACCTTGATATTATTTTTATGAATACTGAGTTTAGGCGTCCCGACAGGCTTTGCCTGTGCAATGGCACCAAGCGCCACTGCACAGAGCAGGAAAATCATTTTTTGCATTATATTATTCGTCTTATTCTAGTTTTAGATTTTTTTATAAATGATTTTAACTCGGTTTTAAACCTGAATATCGTTAAAACCAAGCACGTCCTTCATATCATATTTACGCGCTTCACGACCGACGACCCAAGCTGCAGCACGTACCGCACCAGAAGCAAAGTTCATCCGGTTAGTCGCTTTATGAGTAATTTCCACCCGCTCCCCGTCGGCAATAAACATCGCGGTATGTTCACCGACAATATCGCCACCGCGAATGGTCTGGAAACCAATACTCTTACGCTCACGCGGACCGGTATGACCTTCACGGCAATATACCGCATCTTCTTTCAGGTCACGGCCCAAAGTTTCCGCAATCGCCTCACCCCACATCAAAGCTGTACCCGATGGCGCATCTACTTTGTGACGGTGATGTGCTTCAATCACTTCGATATCAACCGTATCACCAAAAACTTTAGAGGCCAGTTCAAGCAGTTTGATCGAGACGTTCACACCCACTGAATAGTTTGCTGCATAAACTACAGGAGTTTCTGTCGCAGATTGATCGAGATAGGCTTTTTGCTCGTCATTCATACCCGTCGTACCAATCACGATGGCAACACCGGCTTCACGGCAGATTTTCAGATGATTGACGGTCGCTGCTGGCGCAGTGAAATCAATCACGACATCACAGTCTTTGACTACATCGGTAAGGCTACCCACGACCTTAACACCTGTTGCGCCAATTCCGGCAAGTTCGCCAGCATCTGCGCCTAATAGTGTACTTTCAGGGCGTTCTACCGCAGCCGCCAATTGATAACCTGCTTCATGCACAGCCTGAATAAGGATACGCCCCATACGACCGCCTGCACCCAAGATCCCAATGCGTGGTGTAGCTGACATAACATAGTCCTGATGTTGATCCAAAATTGCTCTTACTATAGCAAAACTGCGGAATAACACTAAGATGCATTGCATAAAAATCAATGAAAATACTCAAAGAGCGAAATCACTGATATTGATAAGAGTTTTAATCAAGCTTAAGAAGTTAGGCTATCACTTCCGTCAAAGCTATACGATGTAGATCAACTTGACTCGTCATATAGTTTTTAGCAATTGCTCATATAACTTGAATAAGCTTATTCATAATTTTATCGCTATGATTTTGAAATGATTTACTGAGATTACTGATTTTTGAAGTTAAACAGACGACTTGCCAATACAGTTTTTCCTGTTTAGGCTCGCCATTATTAAGTCAGCTCAAAATCTTGATGATTTAAATCTCAGTTAGATTAACGGGATTCTTATGCAAGACTTTTACTAAATTTTAATTATGAATATCTACTTTTGAATTGATGAGTAGATAGGATTTTAAGTCTTATTGAGACTAAAAGGACTCAATTTTGCCTTATACAAAAATCAGTCCTTAGATTGAGCAAATTAATTCTCTAGCTCTTCGGGAACTTATTAAAAATAATAATACCTAAAGCAAAATTTGCCTGGTCTATACAATTTTGAAAATTTTTCCACTTAAGGTACTTTGAAAGCACATTTCAAAACTGGGACGAATATCTTCACCATCTACAGTGATATGTTTTATATTGGAATGAGATTGTGTTTTAGAAAAATGATGATCGACTGTTGCTTGAATAGCGTGTTGAGCCCCAAACTGATCCTTTACACTAATACTTTGTTTAAGCATATCTATACCTTTAATAATAGTTAAAGTGGCAAAATATCCACCAAAAATTGATGTTTCTGAATTTTATCTTTAAATAACTTTATGATTTAGCTTAAATAATTGATTTATAGAAGTATAGAATGTACGACCATCTAAGTTTAAATCTACCTCAACTCCAGATGAAAGAAGAACTCTTTTACCCACTTCAATTCTTTTTAAACCCTGACGTGTATTTTGCATTTTATTGAGAGGAATTAACGAAACAATAATTTCAGTACCATTTTTAGATTTTGCAATTAAATCATTTATTTTTAACAACTTGAATCCTGTTTTTCTAAAGATTTTTCCAATTTGGAAAATAACTTAAAATTAAATTTGAACGATAAAAAAAGCACTTATTAAGTGCTTTTTTTACTGTTTATTCTTGCTTAGATAGCAACAATATTTACAGCATTCGGTCCTTTTTGACCTTGAGCTACACTGAATTCAACCAGCTGGCCTTCAAGCAAGGTTTTAAAACCTGAACTCGCAATTTCACTGAAATGAGCAAAAACATCTGGACCCGATTCTTGTTGAATAAAACCAAAACCTTTAGTTTCGTTGAACCACTTTACAGTACCTTTAACAACATTTGAGTTTGACATAATATATCCTAATAATTTTTAATAATTTTTTAGTCATTTTATAGACTGATTATAACTTTGAAATAATAAAGAATGAGACTTAAAATCTGAAAAAAAACGAAGGATTATGACTAAAACTACGATACTTAAAGAAGATTTACCGAAACAAGACTTTTTTCTAGTTAAGTTAACTATACACGAAAAATTTAATTAATCAAGTTTTCTTATATATATATTTATTTTATTTATTAAAAAGTAAAATTTATAATTATTTCAATAAGATTAAGCTTTCATTGTCATGATAACAAAATAAGAGTAATCTGCTGTACTGGTAAATTTGATAAGTAATGAATGCGATTATATAGCTCTGTAATAACAATATTGGCCTTTTTAATTTCGGGAATGATGCTTTTTTCTCACTTACAAAATATCTATCACCCTCCAAATTTGGACTCATACTTTCTATTTAGATAGTCAAATATAAAAATAGAAACCGCTTTTTAGGCGGTTTTTATGTTTAAGCGAGACTTATCAAACAATAAATAGCATCTTCTAATCTAGAGTATCTTATCTACATAATAAAAAAGGACGCCTCAGCGTCCTTTTTTACTTTCACTCAATTAATCAAACAAACGATCAAAGAATGATTTTTTCTTTGGTGATGATTTGCTATCTTCACCATCCATGGTTTCTTGCAGTTCTTTTAACAGTTCACGTTGACGTGCACTTAAGTTGACTGGAGTTTCTACCACAATACGGCACAGCAAGTCACCTTGCATGCTGGTACGTACCGGTTTAACACCCTTACCACGTAAACGGAACAGTTTACCTGTTTGCGTACCTTCAGGAATTTTCAGACTAACACGGCCATCTAGCGTAGGAATCTGAACTTCCTTACCTAAGGCTGCATCAGCAATTGATACCGGCACATCCATATACAGGTCAGCGCCATCACGCTGGAAGATTTCATGCTCACGCACCACCACTTCTACGTACAAGTCACCTGACTGACCATCACGGATTGCTTCACCCTTACCGGTCAAGCGAACGCGGTCGCCATTATCCACACCCGCAGGAATAGTGACTTCCAGAGTTTGCTGACGATCCGACACACCTGAACCATGACATTTATTACATGGGTTCTTGATGATCTTGCCCTGACCACGACAGGTACTACAAGTTTGCTGTACGGAGAAGAAACCTTGCTGCATGCGCACTTGACCAGCACCATGACAGGTACGGCAGGTTTCTACATCGTTTGGATTTTTTGAACCCTTACCATCACAGGCATCACACGGTGCTGGTGCAGTAAAGGTAATGGTTTTCTTGACGCCTTTGACCGCTTCTTCCAGGGTCAGTTCCATCACATAGCGTAAGTCGGAACCTCGGCGCGCGCGCTGCTGGCCACGACCACCGCCGCCACCAAAAGCACCACCGAAAATATCACCGAACTGGCTAAAAATGTCTTCTGCGCTGAAACCACCGCCGAAGCCGCCACCGCCGCCCATACCACCTTCAAAGGCCTGATGGCCCATACGGTCGTACATGCTGCGCTTTTCACCATCAGAGAGCACTTCATAGGCTTCTGCTGCTTCTTTGAATTTCTCTTCAGCTTCAGCATTGTCCGGGTTACGGTCTGGATGATATTTCATCGCCAACTTACGGTAGGCTTTTTTGATTTCATCATCACTAGCGGTTTTAGCGACGCCTAAAACCTCATAATAATCACGTTTAGCCATGTCTGGCGATGCTCCTCACGGAATTTTGTTTAATATTCAACTGAGGTCTGAAATTGGGGTCAAACCGAGTTTTACAAGGGGAAATATGAAAAAAATTATACGCTTTAGAACACAGCTTTGTTTTGAGAGAATTTATGGATGCCTTTAAACCAGGCATTGATCAGGAAAATAAAAGCAATAAAGCTGAAAATCACTCCGGTCACCACACAGGCTTTGACCCATAACTGGCTGTCCCAGGCAAAGAAAAACAGGGGAATAAACCACAGTGCAGCAAAGATCGCCAAAATGGTATAAATCACGATATTACGCATGATCCACAGCGCCTGTGCCTGTAACCAGACTTCAGCATAATCAACTTGAGTGACTTTACGTGCGAACCAGTAAGCCAATAGTCCACTAAACAGGGTAAATAAGGCCAAAAACATGAAGACATAAGCCATCGCTACGGAACGTCGCATCTTGGTTAATGTATCTTGAGTCATGTTCGGTTCAACCTCGTTACCGTATTGGCAGCTCGGCCAATGCAGCAATTACTTATTTTTTTAAATTATAAAAATCTCAGGTGCTACTATATTGAAAATTTCCAAATTTCGCACCTGAAATTATGACAAATTTAAACAGAATTTAAACTTTTTTTCACTTTAAACCACTGTGCATATAGTGCAGGCAGGAAAAACAGGGTCAATAATGTCGCCACAATCAAACCACCCATAATCGCCACCGCCATTGGCCCGAAGAAAATACTGCGGGACAAGGGAATCATGGCCAGAACTGCAGCCAGTGCGGTCAATACGATCGGACGACAACGGCGTACTGTGGCATTGATGATGGCATCCCACTGCGACTCTCCGGCCTGAATATCCTGCTCGATCTGGTCAATCAGAATCAGCGAGTTGCGCATGATCATTCCGGATAAGGCAATCGTTCCGAGCATCGCAACAAAACCGAAAGGTTTATTGAAAATTAACAGGAATAACACCACTCCGATAATGCCTAAAGGTGCGGTCAGGAACACAATAAAGGCCCGTGAGATGCTCTTGAGCTGAATCATCAGCAGGGTCATGACGACTGCGAGGAATAAAGGCATGCCGGCATTCACCGAGTTCTGTCCACGAGCCGATTCTTCAACTGTACCCCCCACTTGCAGCAGATAGCCATTCGGCAGCTCTGCCCGGATTTTTTCCAGTGGCTCTTTGAGTTCATTGACCACAGTAGCGGGCTGCAACTTGCTACGAATATCGGCACGCACAGTAATGGTCGGCAAGCGGTTACGATGCCAGATCAGACCTTCCTCAAAGCTGTATTCTATTTTGGCCAGCTGCGCCAAAGGTACCGAGGGACCACGTGACGTCGGTATCGCCAGACTGCTTAAAGAAGCGACATCAACGCGTTCAGCCTGAGCACCACGCAAACGGATCTCGATCAGTTCACGTTTTTCACGATACTGATCAATGCCGGCCCCCAAAATCGAGCTGTTGAGTACATTGGCCAGTTCACTGCTGCTCACCCCCAACTGACGGGCACGATCCTGATCAATCTGCAATTTGATGACTTTGCTCGGCTCGCCCCAGTCCAGATGCACATTGGTGGTATTCGGATTGTCTCCCACGGTGGCTGCAACTTTCTGCGCCCATTCACGAACTAATCCTAAGTCTTCACCCGACACCCGGAATTGTAGTGGATAACCCACAGGTGGGCCATTTTCCAGCAAGGACACCCTGGTACGCACTTCTGGCAATAACTTTCGAATCTGGTCACTTAAGGATTTACGGATTTCATTTCGATCCTCTAAAGAGGATGCCAGCACCACAAACTGGGCAAAACTGGTTTGCGGCAACTGCTGATCGAGCGGTAAATAGAAACGTGGAGAACCCATCCCGACATAAGCCACATAGTTATCAATGCCCTCTTGTTTCGATAAAAAGGCTTCTACTTTTTTTACTGCAGCTTCAGTGGCCTTCAGTGAAGCACCTTCTTCAAGTTTGAGATCCACCAGAATTTCAGCCCGGTTCGAGGGTGGGAAAAACTGCTGCGGCACCAGCTTAAACATTAAAATAGACAGAATAAAAATTCCGACCGTGGCAACAATGACAGTTTTACGATAGGTCACACAGGCATCGACCCAACGGCGAAAGCCCTGATAAAACCGGGTTTGATAAGGGTCATAATGTTCTCCGGCATGATGCACAATCGGCTGAGGTTCTGGCTGTTTGCGTAGACGTGCCCAGAGACGCTGATACCACGGCGCTTTCTGAATTAAATCCTTGTTGAAATCCGGCAGAAGTTTATCGCCTAAATATGGCACAAACAGTACCGCGGCAATCCAGGACACCAGCAATGCAATGGTCACCACCTGGAAAATCGAACGGGTATATTCCCCGGTACTCGAGGCTGCAGTGGCGATCGGCAGAAAACCGGCAGCGGTAATCAGGGTTCCGGTCAGCATCGGAAAAGCCGTGGTGCGCCAGGCATGCCCGGCCGCCTGTAAACGGCTATAACCCTGCTCCATTTTAATCGCCATCATTTCAATCGCGATAATGGCATCATCGACCAAAAGACCGAGGGCCAGAATCAGGGCCCCCAAGGAAATTTTATGCAGTCCGACATCAAACAGCTGCATACCGGCGAAAGTCATGGCCAGCACCAGCGGAATCGAGAAAGCCACCACCAGACCGGTCCGGAAACCGAGCGAGAAAAAACTGACCAGCAATACGATAATCACCGCTTCTGCCAGCACTTTCATAAATTCGTTAATACTGCGTTTGACTGCCACCGGCTGGTCGGAGACTTTTTGCAGCTCCATGCCGAGTGGCAGGGTTTTTTGCAGGCGGGCGAATTCCTGTTCCAGATTTTTACCCAAGGCAATGATGTCCCCGCCCTTGCGCATCGATACAGCAATACCAATGCCGTTTTCGCCCATAAAGCGCATCCGCGGTTGTGCCGGATCACTAAAGCCTCGATAGACTTCTGCGACATCTCCCAGCTGAATGGTTTTGCCATTGACCAGCAGCGGCATCTGTCTTAATTCTTCAACACTGTTTAATGCACCACTGACCCGCACCTGAATCCGGTCTGAACCGGTTTCAAAAAAACCGGACTGGGTGGTGGCATTTTGCTGCTGCAGGGCTTGCTGAATCGCCATGACTGGAACGCCCAGCTGGATGGCCTTGGTATTGGAAATCTCAATCCAGATTTTCTGGTCTTGCAGGCCAATCAGCTCAACTTTGGCAACATCTTTGACCCGTTGCAGTTGCAGCTGTAAGCGGTCGGCGTATTCCTTGAGGGTCGCATAGTCAAAATCTTTACCCTTGAGCACATAAATATTGCCAAAGGTATCGCCAAATTCATCATTAAAGAACGGCCCTTGTACCCCTTGTGGCAATTCATGCCGGATATCGCCCACCTTCTTGCGCACGTTATACCAGACATCAGCGACATCTTTCGAAGCCAGGGAATCCTTGGCAACAAAAGTCACCATGGATTCACCCGGACGCGAATAGGCCATGATGCGGTCATACTGTCCCGTGGTCATCAGTTCCTTTTCAATCCGGTCAGTGACCTGTAGGGATACTTCTTTGGCACTGGCACCCGGCCAGTAAGTCTGGATCACCATGACTTTAAAGGTAAAAGGCGGATCTTCACTTTGTGACAGTTTGGAATAAGAGACGATGCCGATCAGACCCAGCAGGATCATGAAATACAGCACCAGACCTTTATTTTTTAAAGCCCATTCCGACAGGTTAAAGTTCATGCTTAACTCCCTGCCTGAATGGTCACACGACGGTTTTCACGATCAATCGGATTGATTTTTTGCTGGTTACGCAGCAGATGTACGCCGCCAATCACCACATAGTCTTCCAGCTTGAGCCCACTGAGTACAGGAACACTGTCCCGGCCATAGGCACCGAGCTGAACCGGAACTTTACGCAAGGTATGATCCGGCTGGACCACCATGACATAAGCCTGCTGATCCGTTGCCGAGACACTAGATAGCGGCACACTGAGCATATTATCCCGGCTGTGCTGAAAAAATACCCGGGCACTTTGTCCCAGCTGGATCTGGCCATTGCCTTCACGTAAGGAAACTTTAACCCGGAAGGTCCGCGACTGGTCCGCTGCCGGTGAAATCTCGCGAACAAAAGCGGCAAATTTTTCGTCAGGTTTGGACCATAATGTCACTGTAGCTGCCTGTCCAACCTTGATCTCCGAAATAGCCTGTTCCGGTACGCCAATCACCACTTCACGCTCACCGGCAATCGCCAGTTCATACGCCGCCTGCCCGGCAGCGACCACCTGTCCTGTTTCAATATTGCGTGCAGTGATCACGCCGTCTTTGGTGGCAGTCAGCTGGTTATAAGCAGTCTGGTTTTTAGCGGTATCATAATTGGATTGTGCCTGCTTCAGATTTGACAGGGCGGTCTTGTACTGGTTTTCGATCGCGTCATATTGTGAGCGGCTCACGGCATTGGATGGCAATAACTGCTTGAAACGTTGTAATTCATCCTGAGCAATCTTAGTGGCAGACTGCGCGCTTTCCAGCTGGGCACGTGCTGCATTCAGCTGCAGCTGGGCATCTTTGACATCCAGAGTTGCCAGGACTTGCCCGACTTTGACCTGGTCACCCACATCGGCGAAGCGCTGGGTCACCTGCCCAGCGACCCGAAAGGCCAGCGCCGTTTGCTGGCGCGCCTGCACATCACCGGCATAACTTTTTAATTCATGCTGTGAAGTGGTGGGTGTGGCCACCATGACAAAGGGAACTTCCTGTTCTGCTGCAGCAGTATCTTTGCTGCACCCGGTTAAGGTCACGCTGCAAAGCACCACCATGCCAGCCAATACGCTGTAAATCCTGCTCATCTTATTCGCTCTTATCTGATCATCTTTTTTAGGGCAAACTATGCTGATATATTGAATTGCTTGTTTTTTAATTAATATACCACCCGGTACACTAATTACAACTGAATCATCAAAGCAATGACCGTGTTGACTTTTTTTGGAAGAAATTGTGCAAATACCTGTAGGACGACCCAAGGATCTGGAAAAGCGTCAGCGCATACTCAGCGTGGCCAAAGCGCTGTTTTTAGCGCATGGCTATCATGCCTCCAGCATGAACCAGATTGCACGTGAGGCAGGTGTAACCAAGCTGACGGTGTATAACCATTTTCAGGATAAGGCGACCCTGTTTAGCTGTGCGATTGAGGATACCTGTGAAGCCATTCTGCATGAACATCCTCAACTCTTGCAGCCGAGCAGTGACTTTGCGCAGGAGTTTTATCAGGCCTGTCAGCGCGCTTTAAATATTATTCATTTACCAGAAGCGATCAAGCTGGACCTGCTACTGATGGAACTGGCCTCGCAGCAAAGTCCTCTGGCAGAACAGTTCTATCAGGCCTCGCATAGCAAACTGGATGCAGTCTGGAATGATTTCTTTGCTCTGGCCCAGCAATACCGCTTTATTCGGGTCGATCTTCCAGAAAAACAGACCGAGCTGATCGTGTCCCTGCTGACGGGAACCCGTCATCAGAAAATCCTGCTGGGTTTCAGCCCTCCCCCTTC
Source organism: Acinetobacter lwoffii (assembly GCA_002332985.1). Lineage (GTDB taxonomy): Bacteria > Pseudomonadota > Gammaproteobacteria > Pseudomonadales > Moraxellaceae > Acinetobacter > Acinetobacter lwoffii_N. The sequence continues at coordinate 51,354 of DDAT01000025.1, forward strand.
AAGCGCAGAACAGCAACAGATTATTAGCGAGGCCATTGAACTGTTTATGCTGAAATATGCCCTGCCGGATTAACTCCTTTCTTTCGGACTGATCACCGATCACCGTATGTGGCCTAAAAGTTGCTAAAAAAGTAGCCAATGCTCTGCAACTTTTGTCTCTAGGGGACTTGGATTGTCATGCAGTCGCGGTATAGTCAAAGCATGCATGTGAGGGAATAAAAAATGATTCAACAGATTGATGCACCACTACGCGAAGACGTACGCTTACTGGGTAATTTGCTTGGGGAAACCTTAAAATTACATGCCGGGCAGGATTTGTTTAATCAGATCGAGCAGATCCGTGCCCTGTCCAAAGGCGCTCGCGATGGACAGGTCGAAGCAGAAAAACAACTGGAACAACTGTTTTTGAGTCTGGAAGATGCAGAAATCCTGCCACTGACCCGTGCTTTTACCCACTTTTTAAACTTTGCCAATATTGCCGAACAATATCATGTGGTACGTCGTCGCCGTCAGAGCGAGTTTGATGACACTGCAGAATCGCCCAATCCTCTGGTGCCTTTATTTGAAAAATTTAAACAGCAGGAGATTTCTGCCGATACGCTGTATCAGCAAATCTGTGAACTGAAAATTGAACTGGTCCTGACCGCCCATCCCACAGAAGTCAGCCGCCGCACCCTGATTCAAAAATATGATGGCATCAATAATGCCCTGTCCAAATTCGACCAGCAGAAACTGACGCCACGTGAACGTCAGGCAGTCCTGGCCGATCTGAAACAGCTGATCAGCTCCGCCTGGCAAACCGATGAAATCCGTCAGCATCGCCCGACTCCGATCGATGAAGCCAAATGGGGTTTTACCACCATTGAACAGACCCTGTGGAATGCGGTCCCGAAATTTATCCGCGAACTAAATGGCATGGTGCAAGCGCAATGTGGCCAGAACCTGCCCTTAGATGTAGCGCCAGTGCGTTTTGCCTCCTGGATGGGTGGTGACCGTGATGGCAACCCGAATGTCACCCACACCGTCACTCAGGAAGTACTGTGGCTGTCGCGCTGGAAAGCAGCCGACCTTTATGTACGTGATATTGAAAACCTGCGCTGGGAACTGTCCATTCAGCAATGTAGTCCGGAAATTTCCGCAGCCTTGGGCCAGCCCCATCCTGAACCCTATCGTGAATATTTACGTGACACCCGTACCCGCCTGAAAGCGACGCGGCACTGGCTGGCAGAAAAATTAAAAGGCAATGATGCCGATGACAGTCTGGTGATTAAAAGTAAAGACGAACTTTTACAACCGCTCCTGACCTGCTACCGCTCGCTGATGGACTGCAATCTGGCCGAAATTGCCAATGGCAGCCTGCTGGACTTTATTTACCGGGTCAACAGCTTTGGCATCGAACTGCTGAAACTGGACATCCGTCAGGAATCTGGGCGTCACCGTCAGGCGATTTCAGCTATTACTGAATATTTGGGACTGGGGAATTTTGAAACCTGGACCGAACAGGCCCGTCAAAACTTTTTACTGCAGGAATTGCAAAGCAAGCGTCCGTTACTGCCGAAACATCTGAATGAGCCGGCCGGCAGCCTAATTGAACATCCTGATGTACAGGAAGTCTTTGCCACCATGCGCACACTGGCCGAACAGCCAAGCGAGTCTCTGGGTGCCTATATTATTTCCATGGCAGAATATCCAAGTGATGTCTTGGCGGTACTACTTTTACAAAAAGAAGCCGGCATCGAGCAGGCGTTACGGGTAGTTCCCCTGTTTGAAACCTTAAAAGATCTGGATGGTGCAGCCGCAACCATGTCGACCCTGTTCAATATGCACTGGTATAAACAGCATATTCAGGGCAAACATGAGGTCATGATTGGCTATTCGGATTCTGCCAAAGATGCCGGTTTTATGTCGGCCAACTGGGCTCAGTATCGTGCCCAGGAAGAACTGACAGCAGTTGCCCAGCAACATGGCGTGCAGTTGACCCTGTTCCATGGTCGTGGCGGTTCAATCAGCCGTGGTGGTGCGCCAACCCAGCAAGCCTTGTTCTCTCAGCCACCGGGTTCTATTTCCGGTGCGATCCGGGTGACTGAACAGGGTGAAATGATCCGCTTTAAATTCGGGCTGGAAGAAATCGCGCTGCAAAATCTGGAAATTTATACCGCTGCAACCCTGGAAGCGACCCTGCTCCCGCCACCTGAGCCAAAACAGGAATGGCGCGACTTGATGCATCAAATGACCGAACTGTCGGTTCAGGTCTATCGCCAGACCGTACGGGAAAATCCGCATTTTGTAAAATACCTGCGTACTGTTACCCCGGAGCTTGAACTACAAATGCTACCGCTAGGTTCACGTCCCGCCAAACGTAAAGTCAGCGGCGGCATTGAATCCTTACGGGCAATTCCCTGGGTATTTGCCTGGACCCAAATTCGCCTGATGTTGCCTGCCTGGCTCGGTACCGGTGCCGCACTGAATGAAGTCCTGGATCAGGGACAACGTAATGTACTCGATGAAATGCTGGCCGAGTGGCCATATTTCCAGACCCTGATTGATATGCTGGAAATGGTACTTTCTAAAGCCGACGCGCATGTGGCGCTGTATTACGAATCGCATCTGACCCAGGATGAAGATCTGAAAGTTCTGGGGACAGCGTTACGCCAGCGTTTGCAGGATGCAGTACAAACCCTGTTAACCTTAAAAGGCGAATCTAAACTCCTGAGCAGCAACGGCGTACTGGATCAGTCCATGAAGGTACGTAAACCGTATCTATTACCATTGCACTTGCTGCAAGCTGAGCTGATGAAACGTCGCCGTTTATATCTTGAACAGCAACAGGCCGAAAACACCCCAGTAGATCATGCGCTGATGGTCAGTATTGCCGGTATTGCAGCCGGTCTGCGTAATACTGGCTAAGCAAAAATGCCCATTTGAAAGCACATCCTGGTGATGTGCTTTTTTATTGACCAGTCAATAGCCAGGAAATATTTTATTTTATATAGTAAATCAGATTTATTTATAGATACCCCTATTCATAATAAGAAATTAATCTACTGATTTCACTTTACTTTTAACTCAGTATTCTTTTACCGCCCGGTAAAATTTTAAATAAAGTCATAGAATTAATTTGAACAAAAATTTTGTTTAAGTGATTAAATCTTCTAAAGAACAAGAGTATGATGTGCACAATTTATCTTTTGAGTGCTCATTTTATGTCCAGTTGGTTTCCCAAATGGCGCCCTTATGAGGGTAGTATCGATGCACGACCAGTAGGTACCGCAGAGTATTTGCCACCCGCACAAACGGTCATTTTGGGTGTACAACATGCTTTTGCCATGTTTGGCGCGACTGTACTGGCACCTTTTTTAATGGGCTTTGATCCTAACCTGGCGATTCTAATGTCAGGGATCTGTACTATTCTGTTCTTTTTAATCACCGGTGGCCGGGTTCCAAGTTATCTAGGTTCAAGCTTTGCCTTTATTGGTGTGGTCATCGCAGCAACAGGTTATGCGGGTGGTGGCGGACTGAATCCAAATATTGGCGTTGCAGCAGGCGGGATTATCGCATGTGGCATCTTCTATGCACTCATGGGCTTTCTGGTCATGGCGACGGGCACCCGCTGGATTGAAAAGCTGATGCCACCGGTAGTGACCGGTGCCGTGGTGATGATCATTGGCCTGAACCTTGCTCCAGTCACAGTGAAAAGTGTGATGGGCAATACCTTCAATATGTGGATGTCTCTGGTCACTGTGTTGTGCATGGGTTCAATTGCCGTATTCACCCGTGGCTTATTACAGCGCCTGCTGTTATTGGTTGGCCTGTTATTGGCTTATCTGATTTACTTCGTACTCAGTAATGTCATGGGTTATGGCACTGCGATCAACTTCCTTCCTATTCAGCAAGCAGCCTGGTTCGGTTTACCGACTTTCCACGCGCCGACCTTTGAATTGAATGCCATGTTGATCATTGCACCGATTGCCTTGATTCTGGTGGCTGAAAATCTGGGCCATATTAAAGCCGTAGGCGCGATGACCGGTGAAAACCTCGATCCGCATATTGGTAAAGCCTTTGTGGCAGATGGTGTTGCAACCACTTTAGCCGGTGGTGTAGGTGCGCCGGGTATGACTACCTATGGTGAAAACATTGGTGTGATGGCCGTGACACGGGTTTACTCGACCATCATCTTTGCAGTCGCGGGTGTCTTTGCTGTGTTCCTGGGTTTATCGCCTAAGTTTGGTGCGATTATTCACACGATTCCGACAGCGATTCTGACCGGTGCTTCGATTGTAGTCTTTGGTTTGATTACCATTGCTGGTGCCAAAATCTGGATTGAGAACAAGGTCGATTTCTCGCAGAACAAGAACCTGATGGTGGCTGCGGTGACCATTATTTTAGGTACGGGTGATTTTGCCCTGACTTTTGGCAGCTTCAATCTGGGTGGTATTGGTACGGCAACGTTTGCTGCACTGATCCTGAACTGGTTTTTTAGCCTGGCCGATAAAAAATAAAACTCGAAATAAAAGTATTGAGCAGCCGAATGGCTGCTTTTTTATCTTTATATTTTTCAACTTTGCGATTAAAGAAATGAAAAGAAGCCCCGCAAGGCTTCTATTAAAGCACGTGTCTGTTTAAGGACGAAACTCTTTCAGTTCACGTTGAATAAAGTATTGGAACATTTCACGGTATAGATGTTCAATAAACTCCTGATCGACACCTTGTTTTTGCGCCAGAGCTCTGACATTTTCTACAATCTGTTCCATACGTTCTGGTGACTGTAAATCGGTTTCGGTTTTTTTGAAACGGGTGGTTTGATCAACATAAAATTGACGCGCAGCGATCAGCTCAACTAAAGCTGTATCAATGGCATCGATCTGTTGACGTGCATGTTCTAGTGATTCAGCTTTGATCTTTTCCATGTTTTTTCAGTTCACTTTCAGTTTGATTATTACTCTTATACTTTTCTTCTAACACATTACTGAAAATACTTTCAATCATCCAGACCCGATATAGGCTATTAAATGTATAACTTTGATCATCTATGCGCAGTTCCAGTACCGGAAAATTCGGCTGCGACTTCATTTCACAGAGCATATCATTGTCCTGCAGCTTGGCCAGAATATCGTCCTGGGTCAGATCGACAATATTTAACTGTTGCTGCAAACGTTTGAAATGGGGTGCATAAGACAGGTCTTCACCACGGGTCCAGACGGCCTGCAAGATCTGGTACATCGCCTCGATCCGCTGCTCCTCGGGACAGCTATAAAATAATTGTGCCATTGGCGCAATCGCCTGCTCGGTCGGCCGGCAGAACGGGGTAAATTCTACTTCTGTCCGTTTGGATAACCGTGTGGCCAGACTCCAGTCAAAATCATCCCGACCGCGATAGGACAAGGGATAGACATTCAGCTGGATATTATAATAATCCGCCAGTTCTTCCTTGATATAGGCCAGTAATAGCCAGGAAATCGGATCTTCCAGCGCGATATACAAGTCCAGTTCCGGATCCATCGACTGGATCTCGTTCAGCTCTTCGGCATCACTGATTAGATGCTCACGCCATTCAATGTGATCGATCATAAAAATCGGATTACCGGTCAGCAGTTTTTGCTGCTCCAGACGTCGGGTCAGACGCAACAGGTCATCGACCGCCTGATACTGGCGTCCGCCTAAATTAAAATAGCTGGCCAGAATCGGGGTCTGATCAAAAATACGTTCAGGAAAATCCTGTGGCTGATGATGGCGGCTGGCCATGGCATATAAGGTGCGCAATTTTCCGGTCTGTTTTTGCCAGAGCATATGGAATACATCTTCCAGTAAATACAGGAAATCCTGTCCCCGCAGCGGCGTATGCCGCAAAATCAGTTCGGCCTGTTTTAAGGCCTCAGCGCTCGGTAATTCCGGCGTATCATGAAAACTGAAACGATGCTGTTTTGACAAGATTTTTGCATCATTAATCGTGTAGTGCTGCCATTCATCAAAAGACATCTGGTTCGGCGCTTCGGCATGCTCACTGGAAATGATGACTTTTAGCGGCTTGAGTTCTGGACTTAAAATTTCTTCGAGCTGGGGCAACTGCTGTACCGCCAGATAACTGTACACATCATCCAGTCTTAAATGGATACTCAGCCCATCTTGAATAGATAACACCGTTTGACGGGTCGGTTTTTGGTAAAACCAACTCGATCGGATTGGATCAAACCAACGGCGTAACAGGGACATGAGATCGGCCTCGACAAGAATGACGGTGCGCAGCTCAACATATGAGAAGCTGCGCAGAATAATCTATTTTTAAGATCGCAGAAGCCAAAGCCCTGCATGCTGTAAAAACTTATATCAAGTCATAAGCAAATGTTCAATGTTTAACAATGGATTAGAGGTCAAGATTCAGGTCAGTGACCGCCCCGGTTTCTGCACCTGAGGTCAGTTTGGCGAATTTAGCCAGCGCACCGTGGGTATAGTTTGGCTGAGGTTTGGTCCAGGCCGCTTGACGTGCAGCAATTTCTTCTTCCGCGACATGCCAGGTCATTTCCCGAGTTTCCGCGTTAATTGAAATCTGATCACCATTTTGCACCAGACCAATCGGGCCGCCCTCATAAGCTTCTGGCGTCACATGACCAATCACGAAACCATGACTGCCGCCAGAGAAGCGTCCGTCAGTAATTAAAGCCACCGAAGCGCCCAGACCTTTACCAATAATCGCAGAAGTCGGTTTCAGCATTTCCGGCATGCCCGGACCACCTTTAGGGCCGACGCCACGAATCACCACCACTTCACCCGGCTGGACTTCGCCATCCAGAATCCCGCGCATGGCACCCTGCTCGCCTTCAAAGACCCGTGCCGGGCCAGCAAAATGCAGACCTTCCTTACCGGTAATCTTGGCCACAGCGCCCTTCGGCGACAGATTGCCTTTCAAAATCACCAGATGGGAATCTTTTTTCACGGGCGCATCAAAAGGCAGAATAATCTGCTGACCTTCCGGATAGTCCTGCACATCGGCCAGGTTTTCTGCCAGCGTCTTACCTGTGACCGTTAAACAGGACCCATCCAGCATGCCGGCATCCAGCATGCGCTTCATCAGTGGTTGAATCCCACCAATCGCAATCAATTCTGACATTAAATATTTCCCGGATGGACGCACATCGGCCACCACCGGAATATCTTTGCCAATTCGGACAAAGTCATCCAGACTCAATTCAACCCCTGCGGTATGCGCCATGGCTAGCAGATGCAACACGCCATTGGTCGAACCACCCAGCGCAATCAAGACCTTGATCGAATTTTCAAAAGCAGCCTTGGTCATGATGTCACGTGGCTTGATATCCAGTCGTAACAGATTCATGACTGCTTCACCGGCACGGGCACAGTCGATTTGCTTGTCATCCGAAATCGCTTCCTGTGCCGAGGAGCCCGGTAAGCTCATACCGAGTGCTTCAATTGCAGAGGCCATCGAGTTGGCCGTATACATGCCGCCACAAGAGCCCGGACCCGGCAAGGATACTTCTTCAATATGCTTGACTTGAATCGCGTTAATTTCACCTTTGGCATATTGACCGACTGCTTCAAACACCGAAATCATGTCGGTATGGCCTTCGCCGGGTTTGATGGTTCCACCATAAATAAACAACCCTGGACGGTTTAAGCGGGCCAACCCCATGATGCAACCCGGCATGTTTTTATCACAGCCACCAATCGCGATGACTCCATCATAAGCCTGGCAACCCACGACCGTTTCAATGGAGTCTGCGATCACTTCCCGTGATAGCAGTGAATATTTCATACCTTCCGTGCCATTGGAAATACCATCTGAAATCGTAATGGTATTAAAGATAATGCCCTTACCACCCGCGGCACTGACGCCCTGCTCGACTGTTCTGGCGAGACCATCAATATGCATATTACATGGTGTGACATTGGCCCAGGTCGAAGCGATACCAATAAATGGCCGTTTAAAATCGGCATCTTTAAAACCGGTAGCACGCATCATGGAACGCGCTGGTGCATTTTCAATGCCTTCATAAACGGGGGCTGAATGCTCGCGGATATTATCTTTACTCATTATTCTCTTCCTGGGCGATGACCAATTTTAAGCTTCGGTCTTGGACAATTTATTTTAAGGTCATTGTATAGAAAGCAGACTACACATGAAAGCAACACTCTGTACTCTGCGAATCCCATTAATCCATTTATTATTTTTCTACCCAAATCAGATCACATGATGAAGCGACATGGATGTCGCTGTTTTCCTGTGCAGCAAGGATGCTGCATCAGGAAAACAAAGGCGTTTTGTTACTTTTGCGCTGTCAAAAGTAAAACATTGTCTACGCAATATTATTGCAAAATCACAAAGTAAAATGCGACCGTGCTATTTTCAACAATTAATAAAAAAGCACCCCCGTCTGGAGTGCTTTTAAAATCTGTAAAATTACAAATTAGATATCACGTACCGCACCTTTCGAGGCACTGGTGGTATGCATCGCATACGCTTTCAGTGCTTTAGACACTTTACGCGGACGCTGTTCAGCAGGCTGCCAGCCTTTGGCTTCTTGTGCTTCACGACGTGCTGCCATAGTTGCATCATCCACCGCTAGGTGAATGGTACGGTTTGGAATATCAATTTCGATACGGTCGCCATCTTCAACCAGACCAATCGCACCGCCTTCTGCAGCTTCAGGCGACACGTGACCAATTGAAAGACCAGAAGAACCACCCGAGAAACGGCCATCTGTTAACAGAGCACAGTCTTTACCCAAACCTTTTGATTTTAAGTAACTGGTTGGATACAACATTTCCTGCATACCCGGACCACCACGTGGACCTTCGTAGCGAATCACGACGACATCACCCGCAGTGATTTTACCACCCAGAATTGCTTCAACCGCAGCATCCTGACTTTCAAACACACGTGCAGTCCCGTTGAATTTCAGGATTGAGTCATCCACACCCGCTGTTTTTACGATACAGCCTTCTAGTGCGATATTGCCATAAAGTACTGCCAAGCCGCCATCTTGCGAGAATGCATTGGCTGCATTACGGATCACGCCATTGTCACGGTCGCCATCTAAGCGTGCATAATAACGGTCTTGCGAGAATGCCGTCTGAGTCGGTACACCACCCGGCGCTGATTTGAAGAATTGATACACTTCTTCATCTTCAGTACGGATGATGTCCCATTTATCCAAGGCATCTTTCAGTGTTTTTTCATGAACAGTTGGAACAGATGTATCGAGTAAGCCTGCACGATCCAGTTCACCCAAGATTGACATGATGCCGCCGGCACGGTGTACATCTTCCATATGGACATCCTGTTTCGCCGGCGCAACTTTACATAGTACCGGCACATTACGTGACAAACGGTCGATATCGGTCATCGTGAAGTCGACTTCAGCTTCGTGTGCTGCTGCCAACAGATGCAGAACCGTATTGGTTGAACCACCCATGGAAATGTCTAAAGTCATTGCATTTTCAAATGCCGCTTTGGTTGCGATTGAACGTGGCAAGATGCTGTAATCTTCCTGTTCATAATGACGTTTCGCCAATTCAACAATCAGTTGACCAGCTTTTTCAAATAATTTTTTACGGTTGGCATGGGTTGCCAGTGTTGAACCATTGCCCGGAAGCGATAAACCAAGTGCTTCAGTCAAACAGTTCATCGAGTTTGCGGTAAACATGCCTGAACATGAACCACAAGTTGGACAAGCAGAACGTTCGTATTCTGCGACTTCTTCATCAGTGAAGCTGTCATCTGCTGCAACAATCATGGCATCGACCAGGTCAATGGCTTTTTCATTGCCACGGATTTTGACCTTGCCCGCTTCCATTGGACCGCCAGACACAAATACCACCGGAATGTTCAGGCGCATCGCAGCCATTAACATACCCGGGGTGATCTTGTCACAGTTCGAGATACACACCATCGCATCGGCACAATGGGCATTGACCATGTACTCGACCGAGTCTGCAATCAGATCACGTGAAGGCAATGAATACAGCATGCCGTCATGACCCATCGCGATGCCGTCATCGACCGCAATGGTATTGAATTCTTTGGCCACGCCGCCTGACGCTTCAATTTGACGTGCCACCAGCTGACCCAGATCTTTAAGATGCACATGACCCGGTACAAACTGGGTGAACGAGTTCACCACCGCAATAATCGGCTTACCGAAATCTTCATCTTTCATGCCGGTAGCACGCCATAAACCGCGTGCGCCAGCCATATTTCTTCCGTGTGTCGATGTTTTTGAACGATAGTCAGGCATTTTATATTTCCAACAAAGTTTGAGCTTGCAGTGAATCGGGCAGATCCACTCTGGCTAAATCATACTGACAAAGAGCTTAAATCAGTTGAATTTTAAACCTATCATACTACAAGCCCTTGATTTACAAGATGGCCTTTTGAGTGTAGATGCAGGCAAAAATGTCTATCGAGAGGTTTGGATGATCTGACGATAAAAATTTCTTAATGAAATCTACTATACCGCCATCATCATCAGGACAATACAAAACTTTCATGAATAATTTTTACAATTTGCATGAGTTTTTTTTATATAAAAATTCCACTGAAATTCAAGCACTCACCAAGCTTCTCGGATAAGTTTTTGCAACGATTAGGCTGAAATTTGGCTTTTGGCTTATAATAGCTTTTAAGTTTATTTGGAATTTCATGTGTGAAGATCATATTTGCAGGCACACCAGAATTTGCAGCGACTGCATTGGCTGCGTTGCTTAGAACCGAACATGAAATTGTGGCGGTCTATACTCAACCGGACCGCAAGGCCGGACGTGGACAAAAGCTCACGGCATCTGCGGTGAAGCAGTTAGCGCTTGAACATCATCTTTCGGTCTATCAGCCTTTGCATTTCAAGTCATCGACTGAAGAAGGTCTGGCGGCGCAAGCGGAACTTAAAGCCTTAAATGCAGATGTGATGGTGGTGGCAGCTTATGGCCTGATCCTGCCACAAGTGGTTCTGGATACGCCAAAATATGGTTGCCTGAATATTCATGGTTCCCTGTTGCCACGCTGGCGCGGTGCAGCCCCGATTCAGCGTGCCATTGCCACTGGCGATGCCGAGACCGGTGTAACCATTATGAAAATGGCAGCCGGTCTGGATACCGGGGATATGATGTATAAAACACGATGTCCGATTACTGCCGAGGATACTTCTGCCAGCCTGCATGACAAACTGGCGCTGCAAGGTGCTGAGGCGATTGTGGCCGTGCTTGAATCGGAACAGACCTTACAGCACTATCTTGAGATTCGCGAAGTCCAGGATGAAAGCCTGACGGTTTACGCGCATAAACTGTCAAAAGCTGAAGCACAAATTGACTGGACCCAGCCTGCAGCAGACATTGACCGTAATATTCGTGCTTTTAATCCATGGCCGGTGGCATTTACTCCACTGGATGACAGCAACAATTTACGCATCTGGAATTCCTCGCTTTCCACGCAAAAGACAAGCAATGCCCTGCCTGGTGAAGTGATTGCCCTGGATAAAGACGGCGTGCATGTGATGTGTGGCGATCAACATGCTATTTGCATCACCAATCTGCAATGGCCAGGCGGCAAAGCCCTGAATGCTGTTCAAATTAATCAAACTCAAAAACTATCGGTAGGATATAAATTCGCATGAGCCAAATTCAATCATCAGCTAAAAACTTGAATTTGCGCGCGCAAGTTGTAAAAACCCTATTGGCTGTACAAAACGGCCAATCACTTGCTTCTGTACTCAATCAACATATCAACATCGTGTCTGAACGTGACCGTGGTCTATATCACGAGTTAACTTTGGGCTGTTTACGTCAGTGGCACGGCCTGAAAGCCATTACCCTGCCATTATTAACCAAACCTCTCGATAATCAGGCTCTAGAAAGTTGCTTATATTTGGGCCTGTACCAACTTCTATGTACCCGTATTCCGGCGCATGCTGCAATTTCAGAAACCGTGACTGCTGCCAAACAGCTGGGCTTTGAACCTTTAAGCGGTCTGGTGAATGCCGTGCTGCGTCGTGTTTCACGTGAAACAGAAGAATTTGACCTGGCTTTAAATCAGGCGCATGGCCTGCCAAGCTGGCTCTACAAGCGTTTAAAGAAAGACTGGCCGGAACAGCTTGCCGAACTGTCGCATGACTTGAAACAGATTGCACCGCTCACCTTGCGTGTCAATGTCAATCAGGTCAGCCGTGATGAATATCTGGAAATTCTGGAAGAAGAAGGCTATGAAGCACGTGCCTGTACTCTTTCCGAAGTTGGCATCGTTCTGGAACAGAATGTGCATATTCCGAATCTGCCAGGCTATGAAGCCGGTGGTTTCTCGGTTCAGGATGAACATGCTCAGCTGTGTGCGACCTTGCTTCCTGACCTTGAAGGCAAAGTCGTGGTCGATGCCTGCGCCGCTCCGGGTGGTAAGACTGCGCATATATTGGAAAAATATAGCCCGAAAAAACTGTATGCCATTGATCAGGATGCCAAACGTTTAGTCCGTGTGGCAGAAAATCTGGAACGTTTACTATTAACTGAATATGCCGACGTTGAAATTATCGCAGCTGATGCGATCACTTGGACAGCACCTGAGTCGGTGGATTGTATCGTGCTAGATGCACCATGTTCCGCAATTGGTGTGATCCGTCGTCATCCGGATATTCGCTTGCTACGTCACTCTACAGATATTCCGCAAACGGTACATCTGCAAAAGCAGATTCTGGAAAATATGTGGCAGCAACTGAAAGTTGGCGGTACGTTGCTGTACATCACCTGTTCAATTCTAAAAGCCGAAAACGAACAGCAGATGGTCGAGTTCTTTGCTCAACATGCCGATGCCAAAGAAATCAAAATCGAAGCCGATTGGGGTATCGAACAGATTCATGGTCGTCAGTTGTTGCCGAAAGCAGATCAAGGCGACGGTTTCTTCTATTGCCGTATAGAAAAAACTGCATAAGTCATGTGTTTAAAATGAAAGGCAGCGCAAGCTGCTTTTTTTATGGCGCGTGATTTAGTGAATATATGGCTTATTGAATAAACTTAAAAATCACCAGACTGCTGGCCAATGCCGCCATGCCGCTCACCAATCCATAGACTGTTTCATGCCCTTCAGAATAGCGCTTTGCCGTCGGCAATAATTCATCCAGCGCCAGATAAACCATCACCCCGCCAATCACGCCAAAGATCAGACCATAGACGGTTTCACTCATATAAGGTGCCAGAATAAAATACCCGAGCGCTGCCCCTAATGGTTCGGCCAGTCCGGAAACCAAACTGGCCCAGAGCGCATAATCTTTACGGCCGGTGGCCATATAGACCGGCAGGGCAATCGCCACGCCTTCTGGTACATTATGAATCGCAATCGCGACTGCCAATGGCGCACCCAAAGCAGGACTTTCCAGCGTGGCAAAAAACGTCGCCAGCCCTTCCGGCAGGTTATGTGCGCTAATCGCAAACAGGGTCAGCATGCCGGTACGCAGTAATTGGGGTGAACTGACGCCCTTGGCAGAATGGGTCTCAATAGTGTCATGTGGGTTTGGCACAAAACGATCCAGCAACAACACCAGAATTACGCCCAGTAAAAAAGCAAAAGTGCCAAAGGCAAAACCGGTTTTTTCATCAAAATCTAAGCTAAAGGACGCGATCGATTTGTTCAGAATTTCGGTTAAAGAGACATAGATCATGGCCCCGGCAGCAAAGGCCAGACCAAAGGCCAGCAAACGGAAATTAGGTTTTTTTAAGAATAATACCAGTCCCCCACCCACCACGGTGGCCAGCCCGGCAAATAAAGTCACGGCAAAGGCTGTATAGACTTGTCCATCTGAAACGGAAATCATGTCAAAGCATCAGCCATTAAAAAAGTCATTATCATCAAGGATGATAATGACTTCCGTTTATGGCAACAGTAGGTTTATGTGAAGATTTTTAGTCTTCTGGTTCTTCCGGATTCTTTGCCAGATGAATCACAGCCAGTACCAGACCACCCCATAATAAAACGATGGAGATGATCATCATGATTAGTGCAGATGTATTCATAGTCGCTCTCCTAGCTGTGACGGTCTTTGATCAGGCTGAACAGAATGGCACCCAGAATAAAGAATGCCATCACTCCTCCACCTACCATCCATAGGGTACTGGCAGCATAGCCACCATAACCTTCTGCCATAATCGATTTCAGGGTCAGGCCCAATGCCAGCAATAATGACAACGGCGTGATCACCGTCAGCATGAAGTTCCAGCTGGCACCCAGTTTCACGCTGGCAAACTCATTCACATGGCCTTCCAGCTGTTTCATTAATGGACGACGGAACCACGACAACAGAATAATCGATAACAGACCACCACCGACAATACCGATGTTATTAGCAAAGTAGTCGATGATATCGACAAAGGTAATCGCACTATGTGTCGAGAACAACAGGGTAGAAATCACCGCTGAACCACCAGCAATAATCGTTACTGACTTATTCTTTGACCAGCCCAGTTTGTCTTGGAACGCAGCAATCGGAACTTGCAGGATACTGACCATCGAGGTAATACCGGCAACCGTCAACGAAGCGAAGAACAGGAAACCGAACAGGTCACCACCTGCACCTAAACTGGAAATGATTTTCGGAAACGCAATAAAGGCCAGACCGATACCGCCAGACACCACATCTTCAACTTTCGCACCTGAGCTGAACGCCATAAAACCAAGCGCGGCAAAGACACCAATACCCGCCAGAATTTCAAAAGACGAGTTGGCCAATGCCACCACAATGCCTGAACCGGTCAGGTTAGTTTTGCGTTTCAAGTAAGAGGCATAGGTCAACATGATCCCGAAGCCCACTGAAAGTGAGAAGAAGATATGACCAAAGGCCGCTAACCAGACTTTATAGTTGGCCATCGCTTCCCAGTTTGGCGTGAAGAAAGCATTTAAGCCATCGACTGCACCCGGTAAACGGACTGCCTGAATCACCAGGATCGTGAATAAAATCACCAGCAATGGCATAAAGATTTTATTCGCCAGTTCCACCCCACGGCGTACTCCACCGTAAAGAATCAGCATGACTGCTGCCCAAACGACCACTAGACCAAAGAACAGCACAGGTACAAAACCGAGCGTCAGACCCTCACCATTTTGTAGGTAAGTATTGAAGAAGAAGCCCTGGGTATCTGTGCCCCACTGCTGTCCAAAGGAATAGAACATATAACTGCCGGCCCAGGACAAGACGCTGGCATAGTAAATCCCGATCA
The DNA here is from genome assembly GCA_002332985.1 of Acinetobacter lwoffii. Lineage (GTDB taxonomy): Bacteria > Pseudomonadota > Gammaproteobacteria > Pseudomonadales > Moraxellaceae > Acinetobacter > Acinetobacter lwoffii_N. Next base: position 66,558 of record DDAT01000025.1, read on the forward strand.
CCAGAGTGACCATGACCTGCCACCAACCCAGAGATTCGGCATTCATGAGTTTTTTATAGGCCATAGGCGGCGCTTTGCGGAACTTGTGTCCGACCGCATAGTCTAAAAACAATAAAGGTAAACCTGCTGCGAAAATCGCAATCAGATAAGGGATCAGGAATGCCCCGCCACCATTTTCATAGGCAACATAAGGGAAACGCCAGATATTCCCCAAGCCAACGGCGGAACCAATCGCTGCAATAATGAATCCTGATCGTGCGGACCAATTCTCACGAGTTTCTGTCATAGAACACCTAAACTTTTAACCCCTTTAGATGCTGCTTGTTATGGTTATGGCGCAAGCAAAAAAAGAAGCATTTTCAATAATTTTGGGTGTTTGAATTAGAGGGCACCTTGTGGGCGTCGAATTCTAATGTACAAACAGGTCAGTAGGTCTTACATCTTGCTTAAAGTCTGATCGAAAAACTGACCTTGTAGATGATTCAACAATACTGACTTTTTTAAATTTTTTCTGTAAATTCTGCTTAAAATATTCGTTATTTATAATCTATTCGAATTAAGCGTTCAATAATTCTGCAAAATAAGGCAGATTAAACAAGTTATATATTGACAAACTTTTTGGAATATATTTTTTCTTAAGTTTTACTACAGGGTCGCTGTTTCAAAAAATGTATTCCAAGACTTCAATCCAGCATCTGTTTTTAGATCATTATTTGAAGATGAAACGGCTTGTAGTAAGGCGCGTGACCAAGCCGTAATATGGGAAATCAAAGTCTCTCATGGAACTTTAACCTCCCTAAAAACCGGCTCAGATATCACATGCAGATTTAAAAACAAGCTGCCTGTGATATCGAAGCGATGAGTATTCTAAACTTAGGCTTTAATCACCAGCATGCGCTCTTCCTGCATGTCGCGAATGGCTGACTGAATTCCTTCACGACCCAGACCTGAATCTTTGACCCCGCCATAAGGCATGTTATCGACCCGGAAAGACGGAATATCATTGATAATGACACCGCCGACATGCAGATGATCCCAGGCATACAGCATCTTGTTCAGATTCTGAGTATACACTCCAGCTTGCAAGCCAAAACGGCTGCGGTTGATACAGGCAATACCGGATTCGAAATCAGCATACGCTTCCAGAATTGCCACCGGGCCAAAGGCTTCATCACGGTAGATTTCCAGACTGTGGTCTACATTTTCCAGCAAGGTCGGTGCGAACATCACACCATTCAATTCGCCTCCAATCAGGATTTTCGCGTCTTTTTTCACGGCTTTATCCAGCCATTTTTTCAGGCGTTTGGCTTCATCTTCCTTGATCATCGGACCAACCAAGGTTGTGCTCAGATTCGGATCAGCGGCTTTAATCGTTTTCAGTTTCGCCAGCAGTTTGTCCTTCACTTCAGTATAAATCTGCTGATGCACCAAAATGCGTTGCACACTGATACACACCTGTCCGGCATGGTTATACGCCCCGCCAATTAGACGGTTAATCAAGGCATCGTTAATTTCGGTATCTGGCTCAATCATGACAGCAGCATTGCCACCCAGCTCCAAGACCACTTTTTTGCGTCCGGCACGCGCTTTCATATCCCAGCCCACAGCATCGGAACCGGTAAAACTGAGTAATTTAAAGCGCTCATCAGTGACCAGTAGATCGGCCAGCTCTCGCGGACAGGGCAATACCGAAAAGGCACCTTGCGGTAAATCGGTTTCCGCCAGAATTTCGGCAATTTTTAAGGCAGAAATCGGGGTTAGACTCGGCGGTTTCAGCACAAAGGGACAACCGGCTGCAATCGCAGGAGCAATTTTATGCGCGGTCAGGTTTAAAGGAAAATTAAACGGACTGATCAGAGACACTGCACCAATTGGCACCTGCTTCACAATACCCTGATAACCGGATGCTGCCGCAGTCACGGCCAAAGGCAGCATACGTCCCTGATCAACCTGGGTCACGGCATCTGCGGCAATCTGAAAGGTATTAATCAGACGCTCAACTTCAGCTTCGGCCGCTTTACGCGGTTTACCGCCCTCTGCAATCAGAATTTCGGTCAGTTCTTCATGAATCTCACGAAAACGGCGTACGCAATGCAGCAGAATTTTCTGTTTCTGGAACGGCTCTAAGGCAGCCATTTCGGCTTCTGCGTCTACGGCAGACTGAATCGCCTGTTCCAGTGTGTTGGCATCTGCCAAAGCGACACGGGCATACAGTTCGTGGTTATATTTATGTTTGACCTCTAGCCATTCACCCGTCTGAGCCACCTGACCGGCGACATATAATGCATACTCTTTCGCTTGTTGTGTGCTTCTCGCTACCATCTTATTGTCCTGCAAAATCTAAGGATATACATTTTTGAAATTCTCTATATCATGCACTTGCTACTCCATATTAAGAAGATGCTTTTAAGTAACCAGACACTTCCAATTTTAATAAAGCTTTAGGGAATAGAGCCATGCGCGCAAAAATACTCACCACCTTATTCTTCGGTTTTGGACTCAGTACGCTCAGTCATGCAGATGTGATTGGCGTGAAAGCGGATCTCAGCTACTGGGATTTTGACGGCTATAGCCAGGATAACAATTTCAAGCATGAGCTGGATCGACAAGGTACAGCACAACTATCTGTCGCTGTAGAACATCCGGTACCGTTATTGCCAAATGCCAAGATTAAATACGTCAATCTGGACAGCACCAGCGAACAGAGTTCTCCTGTCAATGCCTCAGATATCGAGCTGAACAATATTGACTATATTCTGTATTATGAATTGCTAGATACTATTGTGCATGCGGATATAGGCGCAGGTTTAACCAATCTGGATGGTACTGTGAAAAACCTGACGACCGGAGTTTTCACTCAATACGATCTGGATGAATACAGCCCACTGCTCTATGCAACAGCCGGGGTTAAATTACCCTTTACCGGACTGAGTGCCCAAGCAGAAGCGGTTTACAGTCGCGGCAGCGATACCCGAAAAACCGACGTACAGGCAGAATTGCAATATGATTTCATTGATAATCTGCTGGTCGATGTCGGTGCCAAAATCGGTTATCGCCTCATGCAGGTAGATTTTGAACAGGATCAACGTCCAGACTTACAGCTGGAATTTAAAGGTCCTTATATCGGCTTAGATATACATTTTTAATGCAATACAACCGGTTAAGTTTGCACAGCTTAATTTCTCTGCGCTGATGTAAGCCAAAGCGTACAGCAATTACCGCAATCTGCTGCTAGTGCGCCACCTGGATGTGTATTACCTTATAACCATAGAGAGCAGGATGCTCCGAAGACCTAAAAACAAGAAGAACATCGCAACACCAGGACGTGAGGTACGACAGGAGTTATACCTAAATCACGAGATACGAAAAAGCCCCGACAGGATGTCGGGGCTTTTTTTCTGCCTATTATTTTATTTATCATTGCTTAACAGTTCCGAGCTAAAACTCCAACATTGTAAGAATCCCCTTGTTGTTAAGCTAAAAATCCTCACATTTTTTGGGAACAGCAATCATGGTAAAAAAGGTCCTCTTTATTACATCCAATCAAGGCATTGAACATGATGAACTCACTGAGCCTTTAAATTTTCTAAAGTCCAAAGGTTTTGAAGTGATTCATGCTGCTGAAAAAAATGAAGATGTCGCGACGGTCAAAGGTGATACCAAAGCTGCCACCCAATATACGCCGGATACCAGTCTTGAACATGTCGATCCGAATGATTATGATCTTTTGGTGATTCCCGGCGGCACTGTCAATGCAGATACTTTAAGAATCAATCAGGATGCGCAGAAAATCATTCAGCATTTTGCCGACAATCACAAACCGATTGCCGCAATCTGTCATGGGCCATGGACCCTGATTGATGCACAGCGCATCAAAGACAAGAATCTGACCTCATATAAGAGCATCAAGCTAGATCTGGAAAATGCCGGCGGGAAATGGGTCGACGAAGAAGTCCACCGCTGCAATACAGGTGACTGGGTACTGATTACTTCACGCAATCCGGACGATTTACCGGCTTTCAATGAAGCGATCTTAAAAGAGCTTGAAGGCGAAGCTGCCTAAGCTCCTACACTAAAAAAAGAACCTCAGCATTGAGGTTCTTTTTTTATATTCAGACACCTCCGGCCAGACTTTTCAGATAAGCCACCACCTCTTTATTGCCTGCCATTTCAGCCAGCTCTAAAGCAGTATTTGGACTGCGATGGGCAATATCTGCGCCTTTACTGACCAGAAGCTTAACTACGTCTAGATGATCATTTTCAGCAGCAGCCTGTAGGGCGCTATAGCCTTCTTCATCGGCAGAGTTAACGTCCAGACCTTTCTGTAAGCCTTGCTCGACCTGTTCAACATCGCCTAAAGAAGCCCAGTACACCAGTTCAGGAAGATGAAATTCTTCATCATCTTCAGGGATTGGGGAGATTGAATTGAGTTTCATAATGAGATCAAATTTATTATTTATTAATAAATATTTTACAATGTCAAAAAGTTAATTTCTATTGTATTTCATTATGAATATTATCTAATCTGACGGTCTGTTCTTTAATTTGGGACAGTCTTGTATAGTTACCTACAACTGCTAAACCTAAAATACTGATAATCAACCAAGCAGTCCAATCTGCTAACTCCACTACATCGTTAGCTTCTATGTCAGACCAATATGCTCTATGTAAAGCTTTAGATCTTTTCTTATACATTTTTTTAATTTTAGATTTTACCTCTCTATAATTTTCAATATCATGGATTCGATAACCACCATATACCAATATACAGGCAAGACCTTTTGCATTTGATTCAGATATTTCATCTTGTGTAATAGAGAAGAAGCACTCAATACATGACCATAATTTAATAAATTTCATAGTATCATTATTATCTTTTGTAGCTTCACAAAACCAATATACAGATTTAATAATCGCATCTTCTACTTCGGTTTTTAATTCTTTTTCTAAAATAGTAAAAAACTCATCAAAGAATAAATTGGTTTTAAAGTGTTTTAATATTTCTAAATCAATTTCAGCATTGGAAAATTTAGGAAATGAATAAGAAAAACTTCCATATTGACTTTCGTTTGCCCACTGTAAACGAAGGTTACGAGATTTATGGCTAGAAGAAGAATTTAAAGCTTGAATCCTATAATTTAATATTGATTTTTTATTTATAGTTTGCAAACAGATACTCAAAAAACTAGTAATTAGATTAGCTTTGTAATCAAATTTATGTTCTACCTGCTTCTTACTTCCTTTTTCACTTCCACAAATCCATAGATAATCTTTCATCATCTCATAAAAATCAGCTTCTTCTTTTCCATAGGCTTTAAGAAATGTTGAAAAATCAGAAGAAATTATTTTATATTCTCCACAGTTTAATTGTTCTATGCCGTTAAGCTTTATACCTTCACAGCAGTTAATATTATTAAATACTCTTATTTCTTTCTTTGATAACTCATAGACATCATCTATCATATTTTCTGGAGATTTTTTATTTAGGATATAGTCAGTATATATTTTTTTAACATTAGAGAAAATCTCAGAAAAAGTGATGTAATCTTCTAAATCATAATAAACAATCAATTCACTGGTGATGGACCTTAAAGTGTTTCTTGTATCAGTAGTAATGAAAATTGTTTTTTCTTTTGATAAAGTCAGCTCTTGTCCAAAATAATCATCAAGATTTTTTATATCATCAAAGCTATTTATCTTTACGAAAGCTTGCAACTTAAACAATGAGTTAACCATTCTTTGCAATATTCTTTTAGCTTTACTTCTATTCATAAAATTTATTAAATTTAAAGTGTATATATCATTCTAAATAGTATACCTCTTATAAAAAAGCCCCCTTTCGGAGGCTTCTTTTTAAAACTCAAATTCTTAAGCTTTAGACACTGCTGGCTCGACTGAACCAATCTTTTCAGATTCATCGTCATGCATGATCAAGGCAACCGCAATTGCAGTAATCAGAACCGGTAAACCAACTGCCATAAAGTTAAAGTAAGCAGGCAGATTCATACCAAGTAAGCCACCAATCAGGATCGGCCCTACAATCGCGCCCATACGACCAATCGCAGAAGACCAGCCAATACCTGTCGAACGTACCGCAAGTGGGTAGAACTGTGCAACATAGCTATATAGCAACATTTGTGAACCAATCGACGCTGCACCCGCTAGGAATACCAAAATGTAAAGCAAGAACTGGTTAGATGCAAAGCCCATTGAGCTCATTACAATCGCACCCATCATGCCCAGAACCATCAGTACCGGTTTCAGGTGGAAACGATCCGCCAGAATACCACCACCCACAATACCTACAACCGCACCCACGTTCATCACCATCATGAACATCAAGCTGTTGTCCATCGAGTAGCCTGCTGCCATCATCAACTTCGGTAACCAGCTACTCAGTGCATACATGGTTAACAGACAAGTGAAGAACGCGACCCAGAACAGTAAAGTATTGACCGCACGACCACGACGGAACAAACTCACCACGTTGGCTGCTTCAGGCACATTTTCCTGTGGCAAAGTGAAAGTTGTGTTCTCGGTAACTGTCAGATTTGGCGCCAAGCGACGTACAATACGACGAGCTTCTGGCTGCTTGTTCTGTTTCACAATAAATGCGAGCGACTCAGGCAGGAATTTCCAGATCACTGGTAATAAAAACAGTGGAATACCGGCGATAAAGAACATGATTTGCCAACCAAAACTTGGGGTAAACCATGAACCCAATAATGCAGCCATTACGCCACCGACTGCATAACCACTAAACATGGTGGTCACCAGCGTACTACGCATTTTTTGTGGAGCATATTCCGAAGTCAATGCCACCAGGTTTGGCATTACGCCACCAATACCAAGACCGGCAAGGAAACGTAAAATACCGAATTCGGTTGGGTTTGAAGCAAAGCCGCCGGCAAAGGTTAAACCACTAAATAATACAATACAGATCATGATCACTTTCTTACGACCGATCTTGTCCGCGAGGGAACCAAAGATCATCGCACCAAACATCATGCCGGCCAGTGCGGTACTTGCAAGCATTCCGGCCTGCACTGCACTTAAGCCCCAGTCTTGCATCAATAACGGTAAAACTACACCATTGATTGCGAGATCATAGCCATCAAATAAGATAATGAGTAAACACCAAGCAACTACATTGAAGTGGAAAGGCGTGAATTTCGCATTATCGACTACAGAATTTACATCTATTTTTTCCGTTGTCATCGTTCTCATCTCCCATGAGTACTTGTCCATAACATCTTGTTGAAGACTGAAGTCAATCTTCAATGTCAGGCAATATACGCAAGCGGGATTTAAGGCACAATAAGACTAATTGATATTCTGCTATGCTCTCGGAAATGTCATTTATTTGCGTGATATGTCACACTATTATTAATATAAACTTTTGAATAATTGATGTTTATTTTTTAATTCGCCCAATATTTAAGCTCTATTAATCCGCTTATTCTTTTGACCAATTGAATATTGATTTAATTTCATACTAAAGATATGAAAAAGCCCCTTTAAGTAAGGAGCTTTTTTAACTGAGTAGGTTAATTACGAGAGTTTAAATTTTGGCTGTTTTTAATTTTTTCACCATCACGCGACCAGGTTGTGGCTTACGAATCATTGAAATAGCGATGATACCAATAATACCTGGCATTGCTACCGCGATAAAGTTCCATTTATGTGGTAACTCCATACCAAGCAGCATACCAATCACGATTGGGCCAACAATTGCACCTGTACGCCCTACAGCAGAAGCCCAACCAATACCAGTAGAACGTACTGCAACAGGATAGTATTGAGCAACATAGCTATATAACAAGATACTGGTACCAATAGATGAGGCACCTGCTAAACTCACAAGTAAATAAATAACAGGGGTTGGAGAATTAAAGCCCAAACCAACCAAAGATAGTACACCGACAGTTAACATACTCATAAGAACAGGTTTAAAGTCAAAACGGTCTGCCAAAATACCGCCGCTAATGGTTCCGATCACGGCACCAATATTCAGTGCTAATAAGAACATTAAACTGCTGCCTAAAGAATATCCCGCTGCCATCATCAGTTTTGGTAGCCAGCTTCCAAGTGCGTAAAGCATGAGTAAGCACATAAAGAAAGCAATCCAAAATAAGAATGTTCCTGTGGCACGATTTTCTGTAAATAAAGCTTTTACTGATGCACTTTGGGTCTGATCAGCGCTAGCTAGAACCAGTTCAGTATCTGCTTGTATGTCTGCAGTTGGCTCGACTTGCTTGATAAAACGACGTGCTTCATTCACTTTTTGTTCTTTAACGAGGAAAGTTAAAGACTCAGGTAAGAACTTCCAAAAAAATGGAACAAAAAGTAAGGGAATACCTGCAATGAAGAACATAATTTCCCAACCAAAACTTGGTGTAAACCATGTACCGCATAATGCAGCCATAATACCGCCCACCGCATAACCACTAAACATGGTGGTTACCAGTGTGCTTTTTAAACGTTTAGGTGCATATTCAGACGTTAGAGCGACTAAGTTTGGTAATACACCACCAATCCCTAAACCAGCAATAAAACGTAAAATACCAAATTCTGTTGGATTAGTGGTAAATCCACCTAAAAATGTAAAAGCACTAAATAAAGAAACACAAATCAAGATAACTTTTTTACGACCAATTTTGTCTGCAAGCATCCCAAATAGCATGGCTCCAAACATCATGCCAGCGAGTGCTGTACTTGCAAGCATGCCTGCTTGAACAGCACTCATGCCCCACTCTTGCATAAGTAGAGGCAGAACGACACCGTTAATTGCTAAATCATATCCGTCAAATAGGACAATAAACAAACACCATAATACAATGCTTAAGTGAAATTTAGTGAATTTTGCCTGATCAATCACATCATTCACACTTACAGTGTTTGCTACTCGCTTCATGTTTTCTGCCATTTTTACTCACCTCCTGTGAGTTTTTTTCGTTGTTTTCAGCACGACACATGACCCTAACTCTTATTTATTATTTTTAATGATTCTTATCGCCATGTCTTCGCAACAACTTAGTTCAACACAGCTACTTTTCATGCAATATCCGACTAAAGTCTTACTTATTCCTTAAAAATCTAAACCCATGAGTCTAGTTTTTAATCAATATTCAACAATTCCAAGAGCTATTTGACTAAAACCCACGCATAAAAAAAAACACCCCCGGCCTTATGGTCGGGGGTGTT